>JBEKHU010000344.1:0-4689 GCA_050012115.1 Bryobacteraceae bacterium
AACAGGAATGTCTCCTGGCCGACCAGTGCGCAGAGCCTGCGCAGCGAGGCGAGCGACGCCGTGCGGATGTCCACGCCGTCGATCAGGACGCGACCCCGCTCCACGTCGTAAAAGCGCGGCACAAGCTGGGCCAGCGTCGTCTTGCCCGCGCCGCTTGAACCCACCAGCGCGACGACCTCGCCGCGCTTCACCTCGAGTGAGACGCCTTCTAGGGCATAGCCCTCGGCACCCGGGTAGCGGAACCAGACGTCGTCGAAGACAATCGAGTCGTTCAAACCGTCCAACTTGCGCGCGCCCGGCACTTCTTCGATCTGCTGCGCGCGGTCGGCGTACTCGAAGACGCGTTGTGCGGCGCCCAGCGCCTGCTGGAAGATGTTCGCGATGCCAGTCAGGCGTTTCACCGGTTCGAACAGCAGCATCAGCGCCAGGACGAACCCAGTGAAGTTGCCTGCGGTCATGGCCTGCGATTGGATCCGCGTGTGGGCGTAGCCTAGCAGGCCGACAATCGTGGCCGCACCGAGAAACTCGATGATTGGCGACGGCAGCGCCTGCTGAGCGATGTAGCGGAGATTGTTGCGCTTATAGCGCAGCCCGGCGAGCCTGAATCGCCGGCTTTCGTATTCCTCCGCGCCGAAACTCTTCACCACCGCGTGTCCGCTGAAGGACTCCTGGAGAATCTGGTTCAGCTCCGCCGCGTTGTCCTGCGCCGAGCGTGTCGTTCGCCGGATGCGCTTGCCCAGCCTGGCGGTCGGCAGCAGGACGAACGGCACGACAATCGTGGAAATGAGCGCCAGGCGCCAATCGCTCTGAAACATCACATAGACGTAGCCCAGTGCGCTGAAGGATTGGCGGAACCAGTCGGCCAGCATCTGGGAAACCGCCAGCTGAATCTTGTCGACATCGCTCATAAGCGACGACATCAGCCTGCCAGTGGAATGGCTCTGAAAGAACTCGTGCTCTTCCCCGACGACCTTTTCAAAGGTCCTCTGGCGCAGATCGGTCACCGCGGAGAAACCGACGAAGCTGATCAGGTAATTGCCCGCGTAGTCGGACAGACCTTTGATCAAAAAGACCAGCAGAATCGAGACGGCGACCAGCGACCAGACGTCATTCAGGTGGAACGGGACCACCTGGTCCAGGTAAACGATGTGGGGCTTGAAAGGCAGCTTGACCAGCTCGGCGCGCGCGTTGGCTGCCTGCGGGTTGAGCACGTTGTCGATGACCGCCCGCATCAGCAGGGGCAGCGCCGTATTCATCGCCCCGGCGATGAGCATCAGCACGATGGCCAGGGCCAGAACCGGAGAATACCGTTTCGCGTATCCGAACAGCTGGAACAGTTCCTTCATGTGCGCGCTCTCAGTCTCTCGACGGCCGTCATCACTCTCTCCAGAGGCACACTCGCCAGTCCCTCCCCTGCTGTGATGATCTCGCTTTGAGTCCGCCACGGTGCCCAAACCGTCGCGTCCGAAGAGCCGTACAGCACTACGACCGGCAGACCGAACGCCGCTGCCATGTGGGCCGGTCCGCTATCGTTCCCGACGAAAAGGCTCGCGCCCGCGAGCAGCGCCTTCACTTCGCGCAATGGGGCTCCTTGCAGGCATTCAAACTCCCCAAACGGCGCGTAATCGTCACCCTGGCCCCCGATGATTACTACGTCGAGCGCGTGACTCTCTCTTAGATTGCGCGCCAGCGCCACAAACCGCTCTGCGGGCCAGGCCTTGTGCGCGGCCGATGCGAACGGATGCAGCACCGCGAAAGGGCCTCGTTCGCGGCTGCTCTCGGCATACAGACAGGCGCGCGGGATCTCGGCCCGCGGAACCCCCAACCAGAACATTGCCGAGGCCAGATGCTCAGCGGTGTGAACCATGCGTTCCTCGCCCAGGATCGCCTGCGCTCGCGGTATTCGGAGATTGTATAGCGCCTGGAATCGAAAGTGACCAAATCCTGCTCGTAACCCTGCCATTGAGGCGGCGGTCAGGGCCGCGCTGCGCGGCCCGCCATGCAGATTGAGGGTCAACGCGGGTCTCCAGGACAACGCCCGGCCCAGCCCGGGCTTGGGAATGGCCTCCACATCGCGGTTGCCTTCGAACACAGCGGCAAAGCGTTCCTCCGCCATCACGGCCACCCGCAAGTCGGGCCTCGCGTTCTTTAGCATGCGGAGAGCCGGAGTCGTCAGAACACAGTCGCCCAGAGACCTGAGCCGGATGACCAGCACGCGCGCCGAGGGCGGCAGCGTATGGAGCACCGCCGGCATACGTGCCCGTCTTAGTCCTCGATCCGCGCCTCATCCACGAGCATCACGGGGATGTCATCGCGAATCGGGTAGACCCGCCGGCAAGCGGGGCATTTCAGCCCCCCGTGATCCTCGGTCAACTGGACCGGTTCTCTGCAAACGGGACATACGAGAATGTCAAGCAGGTCCTGACTGACTGCCATGAGCCACCTTCCGGGAAACCCCAGTTTAGCAGAGGCCTCCGGCGCCCAGTCTCCGTCGTTCGCCTGAGAACCCGGCTCGTGCAGCGCAACAGACGTTCCCGCCTTGGAACCGGATCGCAGCCTTCCGATCGCCGGCTGCTTGGCTGATCTTCGGAGCCGGAGTGCTATCCTTTCATCTCCGCGCGGGCTGTCTTCACGGCATCCAGGAACCGTCTGGCCCGTTCCGTGAAGATCGCGTAGTTACCCTCCTTGATCGTCTTGGAGTCGATCAACTCGCCGCCTACGGCGACCGCGCATGCCCCCGCCTTCAGGAAATCGCCCGCCGTCGCCAGGCTGACGCCCCCCGTCGGTATCATTTCGATCTGCGGGAATGGTCCCTTCAGCGCCTTGATGTACTTCGGCCCGCCGACGTTGTCACACGGAAAGATCTTCACGATATCGGCGCCCGCATCCCACGCCGCCAGCACTTCCGTCGGTGTCAGCGCCCCCGGCGAGATCGGCTTGGAGTAGCGGTGGGCCATCTCGATCGTCTTAAGATTCAGGGCCGGCGTGACGAAGAACTGCGCCCCAGCCAGCATGCACACCCGGCACGTCTCCGGATCGAGCACCGTCCCCGCGCCGAGCAGCATCCGGTCCCCGAAGTGGTCGGCCAGCTTCTCCAGCACGCGCACCGCACCTGGTACCGTCATGGTCACTTCCGCCAGGCGGATCCCGCCTTCGTAGATCGCCTCGATGGCCTTGACCGCGCTTTCGGCCGAAGGCGTCCGCACAACCGGCACGAGGCCGATTTCCCGGATGATGGACAAGATTGCCTGTTTCGTCATACTGCGACGATCCTATCACGCCCTGCCGAGGTTTCAAGCCCTGAGAGATCTACGGAATCAGCAGTAGCTTTCCGCTCGTCTTTCGGCTCGCCAGCTCCTCCTGAGCGCGCCCCGCCTCACCCAAAGGATAGCTCGCGTAAATCTGTAGCTTGAGATGCCCGTCCCGCAGCCAGCCGAAGACGTCGCTCGCGCGCCACAGCACTTCCTCTCGCGTCGCCGTGTAGTTGCCGAGACTCGGGCGCGTCAAGTACAGCGAGCCCTTCTGGCTCAGGATCAGCGGCTGAATCGGGTCCACCGGGCCGCTGGCATTGCCGAAGCTCACCATCATGCCGCGCGGCTTGAGCGAGTTCAGGCTCTTCTCCCACGTCGCCTTGCCGACCGAGTCGTAGACCACGTCCACGCCCTTGCCGCCTGTCAGCCGCTTCACCTCCTGCTCGAAGTCCTGTTCCGTGTAGAGAATGACTTCGTCGCAGCCGGCCTGGCGCGCGATCTCGGCCTTCTCCTTTGTCGACGTGGTCCCGATAACCCGCGCCCCGCGCAGCTTTGCCGCCGCGACGGTCCACTGTCCCGCTCCGCCGGCGGCCGCATGGATCAGGGCCGTGTCTCCGGACTTCAACCGGAACGTCGAATGCGTCAGGTAATGCGCCGTCATGCCCTGCAGCATCGACCCCGCCGCGACCTCCAGACTCATCTCCTCCGGCACTTTCACCAGTTGCCAGGCAGGCACGGCGGCAAATTCCGCGTAAGAACCGCGCGCCATCGCGTAGGCCACACGGTCGCCCGGGGCGACATCCATCACTCCCTCGCCGACCTGCTCCACCACGCCCGCGCCTTCCAGACCCAGCACCACCGGCGGCTCCGCCTTGTAGAGTCCCGTGCGGAAGTAGATGTCGATGAAATTGACCCCCGCCGCGTGGATCTTCACCAAGGCCTCGCCCGCGCCTGGTTTCGGCATGGGGAGATCTTCGTATCGCAGCTTGTCGACCCCGCCCGGATCTGTCACGAATACGGCTCTCATTGCGTTCTCAACCACCTCCTGAAATGCACCTGCGCGGCATAGAGTAGCAGATAAGTGAAGGTGAAGGGCAGCACCAGCATCTCGCCGAGATGCACCAGCGTGTCTCCGCCGCTCAGCCCCGCGCGAAGCATTATGAACCGCCACAAAATGCGCCCGTGCCCCCAATCGAGCCAGAAGTAGTCGCCGTTCTCGTTTACCAGGAAGATCTTGGAGGGCGCGTACCAGGCCGTCAGCCACTTCCACGGCGTCATGATCGGCACGCCCGTACAGAGCAACCCGCAGATGTCCGGCTTGCGGCTCCGGATCTCTTTGAATAGACGCCGGCGCGCGCCCCAGCCGTGGTAGTCCTGTACGCGATAGATGCGGCCGCGCTCCGGATCGAAGCCCTGCGGCGTGCCGGCATGGCAGGTC
>JBEKHU010000345.1:0-4684 GCA_050012115.1 Bryobacteraceae bacterium
GGCACGACAACGGGGCGAACGACCCCTCTGGCATGCCCTGGTCGGTCCGCCGGATGCTCTTAACAAATGCAGGCGACTTAGTGGTCTTCGACAGCAGCCAGAGCAACCTGCTGTTCATTCCGGTATCCTCATTGCCCAAGTACACGCCCTGGACCCCGCCCGCCGGCGCCCAAACTATTACGCAGTATCTGCGCTTTCTGCCCATCCCCGCCAGCTACCTGTCCGCCGACCAGGTGAATCATACCCTGCTGGCTTCGCTCCAAGGCCGCGTTCCTGGGGCGGGCAACAGCCTGATGACGATCGATCCGGCCGCCGGCTCTATCGTCTCGAACGTTTTTGTCGGCGCCGAGCCCACCCGCCCGGCAGCTTCCAGCGGCGGACTCTACTCCTATGTTCCCCTCCGGGGGCACGGCGCGATCCGGCGTCTGCGTACAGTCGATCGGCAGAGCGACCTGTATGTTCCATTGTGGGGGCTGCCCCGATCTTCAGTTTGGCGTGAGCTACTACACGCAGGCGATGCAAGTTCTTCCGCTTCCTGGCTCCGACGACTCGTACGCCGTTATTCAGGCGGAAGCGCCTGAGTTGGACACCCCCAATTTCGATTCCGTCGTAGTCTATGACCACGATATTCGCCGGCCAAATATCGTCGACAGGAACTCCATCCTCATCAATTCAGGCAGCGTGTCGCACGACGGATCGTTGATGTTCGGCCTCGATTGGGAGAGCAGTAGATTCGAGTTTTCCCGGCTGCGCATCGCCGCGGATGGTGCGCACCTCGACAAAGCGGTTGATGGAATCGGTCGCGCCTTTTTCGAAACGATGACTTGCGACGATTCGCTCTGCGCGACGACGACCGGTTCCCTCGTCGATGGGCCCACCATCCAGCGCCGCGGCCGCATTCCGGCCGGCGGACCCGTGATCGCCGATCACACTCTCGGGCGCGTCTACATGCTCGTCAGCAACAGTCAGACGGCCGAGCTCCGCGAGTACGACGCTGCCACGGTGCGCGTACTTCGCACGGCCACATATCCGTTCGCCGGCCCGGTGTATGACTTATGCCGCTGGGCCGACGGGCAGTTTGCCGCCCTGACGGATCAGGGCATCTTCTTAATCTCCGGAACGGCTCTGACGTCCGTTCCGCCCCCGTCGCCGCCGGCGCCGGTGACAACCAATGGAATCTCCAAGGTTGGCCTCCCCATTATTTCGGCCGTTTACGATGCGAAGCGGAATCTGATTTACGGCTCCGTCACCGGCACGGGTGGCTCCTATGCCAACGAGCTTGTCGCCATCGACCCGGCATCTGGGAATGTCCTGAAGAACCTGGCTGTCGGCAGCGATCCGTACCAACTGCATTTAACCGACGACGGCGGCTACCTGTACATGGGGTATCTGACGAGCGATACCGTGTCGCGAGTCAATCTGGATGCCTGGACGCTCGACTTCGTCTGTCCGGTCCCCGGCCGCGCCACCGTGCTGCAGCCGCGCCCGGGCCATCCGGATTCGTTCGGGCTTGCGGTCGGCCCGGGCCGCGGTTCTGACGTCGGATTCCAGGTGCCGAGTGGGTTTTGGATGTACCAGGGCTGTGCGCAACTGCCCGCGGACCAGATGAATTCCCCCGCCTGGGCGCTGGCCGTCGACGCCGACACGTTCATCACGGGCCAGGCGCTTCTGCGGCTGTCTTCGGGCAGCCTGGTTATTGACAAGACCGTCACGAAGCCGTTCACACAAGGCAACGGGCGCGTGCTCGCCAACGGGCTCGTCTACAGCGACTTCGGCTCCATCGCCGACGTCGCCAGCCTGGAGTTGAAAGAGCAGGTCGACGAATATGACCTCGGCTATCCCGATCTCGTCAATGGCTGGATATACTACCTGCGGCGGGAGGGTCTGCGAGTCTACGAGGCGTCCACGTTGCGCATCATCGGCTCCGTTCCGCTCCCTCTCGGCGACCTGCGCTACCAGGACCCGGACGCCACGATATTCTCATGCGGCGCAAATCGCATCGCCGTGCTGGTCAACGGCCAACTCTTCATCCTGACTCCGGCTGCGATTCAGTGGACCATCCCTGCCGCCCCCAAGCCCGTGGACCGCTCCACGCCGGGAGTGCTGCGCATTCCGATGCACCTCTCGGCCATGCTCTATGACCAACTTCGTCAGCGGCTTTACGTGGCCACGCCCGCCCAGGAGGGCGGCTACGGCAACAGCGTTGTCGCCATCGATCCTATCAACGGCAACGTGGTCCGCACGCTCTACGCCGGCAACGCGCCGTCGGCTCTGGCCATGCCCGCCGACGCCAGCCGCATCCATGTCGGCCTGCGCGGAGGGCGTTCCATCGCCACCATCGATCTGAATACAGGCCGGCTCACAGGCCGCTATCCCCTGCCGCGCGTCTATCCTTTGGAGGACTACTGGTCTACGGGGGACTTCTGGCCGCTGGGGCTCGACGTCATGCCGGGCACGACCGATGTCCTCGCCGTGAGCTCCTACGACGGCGTGACGTGGTCGGACTGGCGGCAGATGATCCTCGATCCCGGCGGCTTCATGCGGCCCCAATACTCAGGTACGAGTCCGCTCTACATCGACCAGGGCAGAGCGATCTTCTTCAGCCCGAGCGGGCAGCGCCTGCAGGGTTTCGACGTCGACCGGCTGTCCGGCAACGGGCGCTGGAGCCTGCCTGCCGGTCCCGATGGATTGCAGTACTCTCCGCCGGCCGGAAGGGGCTACGGAGTCAACGTCGCGCACTGCGGCAGCACGGTCTTCGCCGCATCCGGCGACTTCTTCGACAGCGAAACTCTGGAGCCTCTGGGAACTGTCTCCCTTCCGGCCGACGGGATTCTGTCTCTCAACCGCCAAACTGTGGCCTGCGATCCCGGCAGCGACCGCCTGTACTTCCTGCAGCAATACTCGGCGCTTATCGGCGGCAACGTTTTCAATCAAGCGAGAATCCACGCTCTGAAACTGTCGACGCGCGAGCTGACCGGCACCGCGCAACTGCCGGTCAGCGTCGGAATCGCCACGCAGATGGTTGCGCTCGGCCCCTACGGTGTCGCTTGCTGGTTCGGTACGAATCCCGAGCTGGAGGCTGTGCTTCCCAGCCCATACAACACTTTGCCCGACACGGACGAGGTCTTCATCGTAAGTTCCCTCATGTTCATCAAGTCCAACCGCCCGCCGCCCCAGCTTCCTCACTGCCCGGCTTGTCGCCCCGCGACGAGACCGCCTGTTCGTGGTTCCGCACAATAGTTGGCAATCCGCGCTTAGAACGAGGGCGAATCTCCCGCACGGATCGCTGCGAACCCGGAACGAGGGTCAGTGGTCGGTAAACGGCGTTTACGGAAAATGGCAAGACGCGCGGCAGAGGCCCGGGTTGGATGCGTTTCATCCGATAGATGGCGACTAGACGCGCATGGACCTTCAGGGGCGCGACCGGATCACTTGCTGGCTGGATGCCCTCGACACCGGCGTTAACCGTCAATATCGGTAGGTACTTTGCAGGGCTTTCCTGCCGCACGTCGGCGTCTCCGGCCCGCAGCTGTTCGATTCGGCACTTTGTCCCACCACGTCACGCAGCCTGACGCGATCCGACCTCCAGGCTGTTCCCCATCGCCAGTCCTTCGCCTTCGTCGATTTTCCAAACAATTGCGTTGCCTTCGGGGCCGAACGGAGTGATCGATGTGATGACCGCGAAGATCGTGGATCAAAGGAGATTCAAAATGACGTTCACCATCGACCTAGACAACCACATCACGGCGCATGGCACCCCAGAGGAAGCCGCCGCCGCAACCGCCACGCCGTTCGACAGCTTCAGCAGCCAGCAGCAACTGGCGGAACTGGCCAAGGCTTGGCCGGCGCAGCGCCTGGTGGCGATCTGGAACAGCCTGCCGGGCGTAAAGCCGGTGAAGGGGTTCAAGAGCGCCAAGGCTGCCGCCAGCCGCATCTGGGAGCGCATCCAGGGCCTCGGCGCGCCCGAGCAGCCGGCGAAGCCGAAGGCCAAAGGTGGCGCACGGCTGGCCAAGGGCGCGCCCGCGATGGCCAAGGCGACCAAGAAGACCACCGTCGTCAATAACGCGCCCAAGGCCCAAAAGGCCGCCAAGGCGCAGGAAACTGCCGGGCCCCGCGAAGGCAGCAAGACGGCCCAGGTGGTTGCCATGCTCCAGCGGAAGAACGGCGCCACGCTGCCGGAGATCATGGACAAGATGGGCTGGCAGCGGCACACGGTGCGTGGGTTCATGGCCGGCGCGATGAAGAAGGCCGGATACGCCGTCGAGTCCTTCAAGCCGGAAGGCGGCGAGCGCACCTACCGCATCAACGAGTAGCATCGCCCTCCCTTCCTGAGACGTATGGAGTTTCCTTAAGCGCGCTGAAGTGCACGCCGTTTCCCCAGTTTCGTGCAAGACTCCCTCGAATGGAGTCACAACGGAGTCAGCAGGGCCGGGTCACCTTGCTGATGACCCGCTCACCTTGGGTACACACGAAAGACCGTCTTCCCTTCTGCGTGAGGTACGAACACGAAGATCTTGTCGAACACCCCAGGGTCCCCGTCGATGAAGTCGGCAGCTTCGCTTGCCGCGTCAGCGTACGAGAATGCGGGCGTCTCGACTGGGGTGTTGTACTCCCATGCCAGGTCATAGTGCACGAGGAGATCGAACTCCTCCAAGTCGCCCGGTCGCTGTCCGTACCTTCCAAC
>JBEKHU010000346.1:0-4683 GCA_050012115.1 Bryobacteraceae bacterium
TCTTGCCAGGCGGGCCGGAGGCGTAGCTGGGCGCAAGTTCAGAGAGTTGCGCCGAGCCAAGCTTGAGCACGAAGCCACGCCGGGTCAGGTCCGGCAACTGCGCCAGACTCAGGTTGGTGATCAGGTTGCCAAATCGATCGACGCAGACGACCTGGCCGGTCCAGGTCCGCTCGGAAGTTCGAACCGCACCTGCTGGCGACAGCCTGAGGGCATCGTTGACTAGGGGGCCGACACGGGAGGCGGGCACGCCAGCGGCCAGGTGGGCGGCCACGGGCGCAAAGATGTCGCGGCCATGGAAGGTGGCGCTGACACTGGGTAGAAACAACTTCGTGTTTGTGATGTGGCGGACTTTCGTCTTGGGCAGATCGAGGAGGTCGCTGAAGATCCCGTTGTCCGGGCCGACGAAGCGATGGTTCCGCGCCTCGACCAGGATGGGACGCCGCTCACTACCGACGCCGGGATCGACCACGGCGACATGGATCGTTTCCTTCGGGAAATAGGGCCAACTTTGCGCGAGCAGAAAGCGCGCCTGAGATATCTGGTACGGCTCGATGTCGTGGGTGATGTCGATGATGCGGGCCCGTGGGGCGATGGAGGCAATGACGCCTTTCATCACGCCCACGAAGTGGTCCTTCGGCCCGAAATCCGTCAACAAGGTGATCAGAGGTGACGAAGGGCGCTGCGGCATGGCTTGATAAACTAAGCATAGACAGACCTTCCGTTCGCTGGTGCCGGCGGCCTATGGCCCATTACTTCGACCACAATGCGACGACACCGCTCTCGGCGGAGGTGCTCGAGTGCCTCACGCGGGTGCAACGGGAGTGCTACGGCAATCCTTCGAGCATTCACACGGCCGGCCAGCGGGCGCGGCAGGCGGTGGAGCAGGCTCGCGTCCAGGTGGCGCGCCTGCTGCACGCCGAGCCAGGCGAGGTGGTCTTCACGAGTGGCGGAACCGAGAGTGACAACCTGGCGCTGTTCGGCATTCTGAGGCGCAATGGAGGGCCAGCGGGCAGGCACGTCATCACGACGGCGATTGAGCACCCGGCGGTTCTTGGCGCCTGTGCGCAGTTCGAGCGCGAAGGCGCAAGAGTAATACGTGTGCCGGTGGGGCGGACAGGCGTTGTCGAGGCGGAAGAGGTGCGCAAGGCGCTGCGGCCGGAAACCGCGCTGATTTCCGTGATGCACGCCAACAACGAGACCGGCGCGGTGCAGCCCATCGAAGCGATCTCAGAGATCGCCCGCGAGGCCGGAGTGCCGCTGCATTCCGATGGAGTTCAGGCGGGGGGGCGTTTGCCGATAGACGTCCAGGCGCTGGGCGTGGATCTGTACTCGCTTAGTGGCCACAAGCTCAACGCACCGAAGGGCGTGGGCGCGCTTTGGGTTCGCGAGGGCGTGAGTCTGCAAGCTCTGCAGTACGGCGGCCGACATGAGCGCGAACGGCGCGCCGGCACGGAGAATGTTCCCGGCATTGCCGCCCTGGGCAGCGCGGCGGGTTGGCTGCTGGAGCATCGCGTAGAAGAGGCGCAGCGGCTGGCGGCATTGCGCGACCGGCTCGAAACAGCAATTGTTCAAAATGTTTCCGGGACCCGGGTCAATGCAGGTACCGTGCCGCGCACGCCCAATACGACGAACATCCTCTTTGAAGGAGTGGAGGGAGAGGCGCTGGCCATCGCGCTGGATCTGGCAGGGTTCCAGGTTTCCACGGGGGCGGCATGTTCCTCCGGGGCCGTGGAGCCCTCGCACGTGCTGACGGCGATGGGGCTCGATGCGACCGAGGCCAGGTCCAGCATCCGCTTCTCACTCGGCCGGACCAATGACGAGGCGCAAGTCGACGCGTTGATAGATGCGGTAAGCGGCGCGGTGGAGCGGCTCCGAAGAGTGGCGTCGGCGCACGACCATGCGTGAATTGAAGAGAGACGCGTTGATTGCCGTCGCCATGTCCGGCGGCGTCGATTCATCAACAGTCGCCGCGCTGCTACAGCGTGGGGGACACAGGCTGGTCGGCATGACCATGCAGCTCTGGAATCAGCGGCGTCTACCGGAGCTGCTCCCTGAGTCGCCGACAGGCCGCTGCTGCTCGCTGGATGATGTCTACGACGCGCGCGCGGTGGCGCATGTTCTCGGCATTCCCTATTACGTCGTGAATCTCGAGGAAAGTTTTGAGCAGACGGTAGTTGGGCCATTCATCAACGAGTACCTCTCGGGGCGCACGCCGATCCCTTGCACGCTGTGCAACAACTACGTGAAGTTCGATCGCTTCCTGGATATGGCCCAGGGCGTCGGAGCCGAGTACATAGCAACCGGGCACTACGCGCGTCTGGACTTCAACGACTCGACGGGACGGTGGGAAATGCGCAAAGGGGTGGATGGCGCCAAAGATCAAACTTACTTTCTCTGGGGCCTAAAGCAGGAACAATTGGCCCGTACTTTGTTTCCGTTGGGCGGGATGCAGAAACCGGAGGTCCGAGAGCTGGCGGAGCAGCTTGGCGTGCCTACGGCCCGCAAGAGCGACAGCCAGGAGATCTGCTTTGTGCCGAACGGCGACTACGCGGCGTTCATTGAGGCCTGGTTCCGCGAGAAGGGCAGGGAATTCGAAGCGCGGCGAGGCGAGGTTGTGGACACCACCGGCCGGAGGCTTGCTGAACACTCGGGCGTGCACAATTTCACCGTGGGACAGCGGAAGGGCCTGGGGATTGCCACGGGCGAACCGCTTTACGTGATAGCCACAAACCCGGCTACACAGCAGGTGGTCGTCGGCCGTGACTTGGACCTGCAGCGAACTTTCTTGCGCGCCAGACAGGTGAACTGGATATCCGCTGAGGCCATTCGAGAGACTCGGGCGGCACAGGTGAAGATCCGCAACAAGCACGCGGCGGCCGAAGCGACGTTGATTCCGAACGCGGACCCGTCCGTCGTGGAAGTGCGCTTCGAGAAGCCACAAAGGGCTGTCACTCCGGGCCAGGCGGCCGTCTTTTATGACGGCGACCTCGTGCTGGGCGGGGGCTGGATCGAATAGTCTTCAAGTTATGGCCCGCTCAGCAGTGCGGAACCGCGTGGAGTGGGCGGTGGTCTGTCTTATCCTCGGCTTCTTTCGCGTTCTGCCGAGGCGGTTGTCTGAAGCTGCCGCCCTCGCGGTGATGAATCTCCTTCGACTAACAGTGCGCCGATACACGCGGGTAGCGCGCCGCAATCTGGAGATCGCCTTTCCGGAATTCAGCAAAGCAAGAAAGAAGCTGTGCCTCGATGGTTGCTTTCGCAACATTGCTCGTGTTCTGGTCGCCGTCGCGAAGTTCCCGTTGATCACCAAGAAGAACGTGCATGAATGGATCCGCTATGAGGGCTTCGAGCATTTTGAGGAGGCATTGCGTCGGGGACGAGGAGTGATCTTTGCTACCGGCCATCTCGGCAACTGGGAACTGAGCGCCTTCGCCCATGCGCTGATGGCGAAGCCGATGGGTGTCGTTATCCGCCCCCTAGATAACTCATTGCTGGATCGTATGGCCATCAGATACCGCACCATGTCCGGCAACAGCGTCATCTCCCGCCGTGAGTCCGCCCGGCCCATCATCCAGATGCTGCGGGCCAATGAAGCTGTGGGCATTCTGGCCGATCAGAACACTACCGAGGACCGTGGGGTCTTCGTCAAATTCTTCGGCATTCCAGCCTGTGTTGATGCGGGGATTGCGAAGCTTGCCGCGCATACGGGTGCGTCGATCATTCCCGGATTTGCCGTGTGGTCACAGTCTGAACGCCGCTATATTCTCCGCTTCTATCCGCCGATTCAACCCACGGGCGATCAGCTCCGAGACACCCAGGCCGTTCAGGCAGCGCTCGAAGCGGCCATCCGTGATTACCCGGATCAGTGGCTCTGGATTCACCGCCGTTGGAAGACCAGGCCTTCCGGCTCTCCACCCATTTACGAGTGATCCCAAATCAGCGAACCGCGATTGGACCGCCTGTTTAAGCCAGTACCGATAGGGGGGACATGGTTGAGTCCAGGTTTCGCATCGACGTCCCGCAGGTAGCCGCAGAGCGTGCTTGAGGGACTGTCTACCAGGTACGTTCCTTCAGAAGCTCCTGGATCTGCTCTTTGGGGACCGGCAGCTTGTCGATATTCTGCTTCAGCCATTCGGAGAAGTCGCGCTCAATCGCGTCCGACCAGCGCGCGTCGATCTGGCCGGCGGTGTACTTCTTCTCGCGCAGCCTCAGGTGGCCGAAGATATCGCGCAGCCGGACAATTTCCGAAGTCTTTACAACCTTTTCAGCAAGCTGCGGCGGAATGAAGAGCACTCCGCCCTCGCGACCGAGCACCACATCTCCGGGCAGGACCGTCGCATCTCCGATGCGGATGGGGATGTTGATCCCGATCATTGTGGAATTCAATTTCTCGCCAAGCGAAGAAAAGTGATGCGAAGGATCGTAGGAGCGGACGAAAGAGACAAAGTTCTCCAGCTCTTTCAGGCCGTCGATGTCGCGGACCGCGCCGTTGTAAACGATCCCGTTGCCGCTGCGGGCGTAGATCGCATTGCCGACGTTGTCGCCGATGGAAGGTCCGTCCTTCTTCAATCCGAAGTGATCGCAGACGTAGACGTCGTCGGGCTGCAGCATGTCCACGGGCCAGGCATTCTGACCGCCGATGCGCTCATCCTTTTTTCCTTGCTCTTCGATCACCTTGTGGATGTC
>JBEKHU010000347.1:0-4683 GCA_050012115.1 Bryobacteraceae bacterium
TAGACGAGCAGGGGGAGCACGGTGAACGACTGCAGGCTGTCGCGGCGGGTTTGGGTGTAGCCGCCGGTGACGACATCGAAGTACAGACCGTAGGTCTTGCCCTGGCGCTTCACCTCGTCGATCAGCATCCGGCGCAGCTCGCTTTCCTGGACCGTCTTAGAAGGAATCACGAGCAGGTTCGATTGCCGCGAGAGCGCTTCCAGGCCGGGCTGTTTGCGGCCGTGGCCGTTGGACTGGGTGAAGCCCGGCGCGGGGGTCCTGGAGAGCAGGAATGTCTTGAGAATGCCGTTCTCGACGAGCGTCACGCGACGCGCCGGAACGCCCTCGTCGTCGAAGCTGTACCAGCCGTTGAGATCCGCGCCGGCCGCGGTGTGGAGAGTCGGGTCGGAGACGACGCTGAGGAAATCCGGCAGGACGCTCTTGCCGACGCTGTTGGAAAAAGTCTGGCCCTCCTGCAGGTCGGACTGGCGATGGCCTTCGATGCGGTGGCCGAAGATCTCGTGAAAGAAGACGCCGGCGGCGCGGCCCGAGAGGATGGCCGGACCGACGAAGGGGTCGGCCTGGGGGGCGTTGCGCAGCTTATCGAGTGACGCGAGGGCCTTCTGGAAGGCGGCGCGCAGCACGTCGTCCTTGGGGAGGCGCGAAGGATCCTCGGCGTCGAAGCTCTCCAGGGCGATCAGGTCCTCCCCATCGGCGGCTTTCCCGCGCGCGACCATGCTGAGAGCGGCGAAGGTCCGGCCGTGTTGCAGGCGCGTTCCTTCCGAGGTCACCAGGGTCTTGGTCTCGCGGCGCCAGGAGAGCGTCAACGAAGACGCGATCGCAGCCGGCGAGTCCCGGCTCAAGAGGGACAGCTTGCGCAGCCGGGTTTTCCACTCCTCGGCGTTTACCTTCAGGGCCGGAACGGGCAGAAAGGCCGTGTGCGGCGGTTCGGGGCTGAAATCGGCGCTGGCGCGCGCGGGCGCCTGCTTGTTCTTGACGGCGGACTGCACCTGCTGGAAGCGCTGGACGGCGGAGCGCTGGGAGGAATCGGTCAGTCGCCAGAAGGCGAGACGAATCACCGCCGCATCGTCCTCCTCGGGCAGCGAGCCGACGGTGGTGTAGGCCTGCCGGTCGCCGTCCACGACATGGAAGTTATCGAACTCGGGGGTGCCGACGCGGAGGCTGCACTCGCCGATGCGCTGGCGGGAGCGGGTATCGGTCACGATGGCCCCGAGAGAGGCCGAAATCGTGCCCGTCTCCTCGGCGGTCACCGTATAGGCGATGTAGTAGACCGGAGGCTCGGATTGCTTGCTCAGAACAGTGAAGTTACGCTGGAGTTCAGCGTCCAGAATGCCGATCAGCGGCGGCGCCGGGGGGGTCTGCGCGGACAGTAGGAAGAGAATCGACGACAGCGCGAAGGTGAACCTTCCAGCCTTCAAGAACACGCTTCACAGGATAGCATGTGGGGGCTTCAAACCTTTGCCAGAGAGAAGTTTGCGATGCCAGGCGAGCCGTTGACCGGGGGCGGCTGGCTGGGTTCGGCCGCCTCGGACAGGACGGCGGGAAGCAGCGCGGCCGACGCGGCCGCCAGAGCGGAGCGGTCGCGCACGCCGGCCTTGGCGAAGATGTGTTGGAGGTGGATCTTGACGGTACCCGGAGTGATGCCCAGATCGGCCGCCACTTCCCGGTTGCTGCAGCCCCGGCAGACGAGCTCGCAAACCTCCTGCTCGCGGGCGGTAAGGCCCGGTTCGCGCCGCTGGGCGCGCGCGATGCCGCGCGGGAACAGCGACGGGTGCGCCCACATGCCGCCGGCAGCCAGACGGTGGAGGCAGTCCAGCACATCGACCGGCGATGCGGCTCTCATCAGAACGCCCGAGGCGCCGGCGCAGACGAACCGCTCGGCTTCGCTGACGCTCATCACCGTGCTCCAGACCGCCACCTTGGGCCGCTCGGGCGCGCGGCTGAGCGCGTTTAACCACTCCATGATGGCGAGCGAGCCGAACGAGCGGTCGACCAGCAGAACGCCTGCCGGATCCTCGGCCTGGGCCTTCCGCATCTCGTCGAGACTGAATGCGTTCCAGCTCCATTCGAGCGCCGGATCGCCTTGCAGGATGGCGCGGACCCCCTCCGCCATGACGGGCTGCATGTCGCACAGCCCGACCCGGCACGGCCGGCTGTGGCGCATCGTAGTGAGCATCAAAGCACTGTCCCTTTCCACCTTCGGCCAAGTCAGGACGCTGGTTGGCTGCGCGCACACTTGAAGTGCAAGCGCCACCAGGCCGGGGATTCTCGTTCACTCAGGACGTGGAGACTGCCATTCGTCCCGATTCGCCGCGCCGGTCAGAGGAGGAGAAACCCGCAGGTGAGGTTGCGGGAACGCCGGCGCAGCGAACGCGGGAGTTCGCCTGAAAGGGATTGAACTCTGGAGTGGACCCTCCCGAATTATCCGTTTTGGCTGATCTGAACTAGAAGTGGCGAGGCGGAGGGAATTCTCTCACTGTCAAACGGCGCGAATCGGCGACTTCTTCGCTCTTGACTGCTTCACGCCGCGCGACTTGCGGCGAGCGACGTCTGACCGCTCCGGCGAGGGCTTCCGCCGCTTCGACACCGGTTTGAGATTGATGGTGCCGCGGCACCTGGGGACGCCGCACCGGCACGCCACTTTTTCGACTTCGTGCTCGAAGCGGTAATCGATCGTCAATTCCTCTCCGGCTTGAATGTCGCGCCGGGACATGTATAAGATGTGGCCACGGCAAATCCAGGCGTGGATGTTCGGGTCGCAGCAATGGTTAATGTACTCGGCTCCGCTGCCGCCGACGCTGCCGTCGAGGGCCCAGTAGCTGTTCAGGGTGAACATGTAGTTCATGGGCCGTTTGGCGCGCCTGGCCGTCTCGCGGCGGTTGCAGCGCTCGCCGGTGTACTCCATGACCTTGCGCCCCTGGGGAATGAACTCCTCCGCATAGACGCCCCAGCGGTGGATCGCCGACGGACGCACCGAGAGCCGGAAACACGCGTAGCGGGGATCGATGCAGGGAGTCTGGGCCGGAACTTGCGCCGGCGCCTTGGGCTTGGCTTGCGTCATGAGATCAGGGGCACGCCAAGCTCATTCCTCGAAAGAAATCGGCCCGGCTTGCAGAGAGGGTAGCACGAAGCGGGGGCGCGCTGCGAAAAGACGCAGGGAAGAGATCCGGTGCCGCCCGGGGCAGCCTGTAGTGGCACTCGCAACGCCGGCAGGCCGGACTTCCGCCGCGGCCCGCGGACGAAGTGGATCAGAGACCGGCTTTTTCTTTCAGGACGCCGATCAGCTCGCGCACCGAAGCCGCGCTCTTGTCGAGTTGCGCCTTCTCGGCCTCGGTGAGCGCCAGTTCGTAAATCTTCTCGATACCCGCGGCGCCGAGCTTCACCGGCACGCCGGAGAAGATGCCGCTGTGGCCGTATTCGCCGTCCAGGTAAGCCGCGCAGGGCAGGACTTTCTTCTTGTCCTTGAGGATCGACTCGGCCATCTCGACGGCCGCCGCCGAAGGGGCGTAGTAGGCGCTGCCGGTCTTCAGATGCTTCACGATCTCGGCTCCGCCGTCGCGGGTGCGCTGGACAATGGCGTCGATGCGGTCCTGCGGCAGCAGTTCGGGGAGCGGGATGCCGCCGACCGTGGTCAGGCGCGGCAGCGGCACCATCGTATCGCCATGGCCGCCGAGCACCAGCGCGGAGATGTTCTCCACGGAGACGCCCAGTTCCAGGGCCAGGAACGTGCGGTAGCGTGCGGTATCCAGAACGCCCGCCATGCCGACCACGCGGTTGCGGGAGAACTTCGACACCTGGTAGGCCACCCAGCACATCGCGTCGAGCGGGTTGGTGACGAGAATCAAAATCGCGTTCGGCGAGTACTTCACCGACTGCGCAGTCGCGGTCTTGACAATCTCGTAGTTGGCCATCAGCAGATCGTCGCGGCTCATGCCGGGCTTGCGCGGGAAGCCGGCGGTGATGATCACGAGGTCGGAGTTGGCGGTCGGCTCGTAATCGTTCGAGCCCGTCACGGCCACGTCGTAGCCTTCCACCGGGCCCGACTCGGCGATATCCAGTCCCTTGCCCTGCGGAATGCCTTCCACGACATCCACGAGCACCACGTCGGCCAATTCCTTGCCGGCCAGCCGCAGCGCGCAATTCGCGCCCACGTTGCCCGCGCCCACTACCGTTACTTTTTTGCGCATGAGGTTCCTTCCTGACTCAAACCGCGGCCGCCGGTCCCCATGAACGACTTCCCAGGAGATCCAAGGCGCCTGAACCGAATTATAGCTTTCGCGGCCGCCGAAGACGCGGGCAGCCGGCGGCGATACAATAGACGATTCATGAACCCACCCGAGTCAGCGCGGCTTTTCCTGGAGCGGCAGATGGCCCGGCTCCGCGCGCAGCCCAAGCGCCGGCGGATCGTTTTCCCCGAAGGCGACGACCCGCGCATTCTGGAGGCGGCGGCGCGGCTGCGGAAGGACGGACTGATCGAGCCGGTCCTGATCTGCCGTCCCGGCACGCCATCCGGCATGGAGTGCGTCGAGCCTTCCACTTCGCCCCGCCTCGGGGCGTACGCGCGCATCCTCTATGAACGGCGCCGCGCGCGCGGGATGACCGAAACCGAAGCGCAGCGCGCGGCGCAATCCTCGCTGGTCTTCGCCGGTCTCATGGTCGCCGCCGGAGACGCCGACGGTTTTG
>JBEKHU010000348.1:0-4671 GCA_050012115.1 Bryobacteraceae bacterium
GCATGGCCGCGAACGCATACACCACCGGCCCCAGGATCGGAATGAATTGGCGCGTCCAGACAACCTCCATCCCCAGGCTGGCCAGGCCCGAGGTGAACAGCAGCGGCAGGGCGATCGGGCTGGCCGGCGCGGAATCCGGCGCCTCCCCGGCGGGCGCCTTCGGGCCGGATGCGGCACTGGCCGCGAGCGCGCTGCCGCCGGGTGAGTGCCGCCGCGCGAACGCCACGGCAAACGCCGTCGCGGCAATCACCGCGTTCAGCGCCGCGGCAATCAACAGCGTCTTTGAGAACCCCAGCAGCTCTATGAATATGAAAGCCGATCCGATGGCCCCCGCCATCGCTCCCAGCACGTTCGCCAGGTACAGGTAACTGAAGGAAGTCGTGGACTTGGCGCGGAATGCCGTCCGGATCCCGGCCATCGCCAGCGGAAATGTCGCCCCCATGCAGGTGCAGAACGGCAGCATGACGAGCCCCACCCAGGCCGCGGAAGCAAGATAGTAGCCCGGCGATCCCCACGATGCGCCCTGATCCGACAGGATCGTCCGCCCCGCGCGCAGCAGCGGCGCGACCACCAGCCCCGAAACCCCGATGGCCAGTTCAATCGCTCCATACAGGGCGATGAAGAAACCGGCTCCTCGGTTCTCGCACGACCGCACCAGGCGGCCGCCGGCCCAGCTCCCCAACGCCAGGCCCGCCATGAAAATCGATAGAACGATCGAAATCAGCGGCGTCGTCACGCCAAAGCCCGCCATGGCCACTCTCAGCCACACCACCTGGTAGACCAGGCTGCAGAAGCCGGACAGGAAAAAGAACAGGAAAAAGACGCTCATGCCGTTTGCACTCCCCACAATACACGACATCGCAACGGCCGCCAGTCAGTGGCATCTGCGGAATTCAGTTCAGTCTATCTGATGGAAGTCGCCGGCTACGCAGTCACGTGGATTTGTTTCGGGTGGGCGGCCAGCCTGGAGTAATACTGTCAGACCGCCTGCCCCCTGGCGGCCTGACCGCGCAGCAGAAACGTTTTTGGGGTAGCTCCCTGGCCGCGGATCTTGAACGAACCGAAATCCTTGTACCAGTCGCCCTCCGGTACTTCCGGCTTTGATTCAATCCACAGGCGCAGTCGATTGAGATCCTCGATGCCGATCGCCCGGTCCCTCATTCTGTCGATCAGATGCTGCCGGACGCCCGCCGGCAGGTTGCCCCAACTCTCGATTTTCGGCATCAGCCGCCAAAGACCATGCGGCCCATCTGATCGCCCAGCCGCTGCACGTCGTCGGGGTCCTTCGCGGCGCGGAAGCGCTCGGCCAGGGCGAAGAACTCCTGCTGCTTGCGCTTCTCAGCTTCGATGCCGCTCTCGATCAGTTCAACCAGGATCCGGTTGGCGCTCAGTCGGCGGCTCTTCGCCAGGTTGCGAACCTGTACCGCGACGCTCGATGGCAGAGTGACGCTCTGCCGGATGGTTCGGCTTTTGCCCCGCATGAAACCATTATGCACCAAAGTGGTGCGGTCCAAGGTGTGCGGCCGAGTTTCTGGACACGCTTCGCGCCCACGACGAGCAGGTTCTGCTTGCCTGGGGCGCCACCCCTTTCACAATTGGTGGAGTACTGTTTGTGTAGGCAACTAGTAAGCCATGCTCTCTCGACGGTCCATCCAAATATTGATCGACAGGAGCGCCGAGTTCATGTCATCTGAGCAAATCCAGAGACTCGTTCACCGCCTGAACCGGGACGAGCGCTGCTCACTTGACGGGGAATGGGAGTTGATCATTCTGGCCGCGCTGGCGACATTCGGCAGCGTCGAGCACGAGCCTGACCTCGGGGGGCCCAAGCGGCTCGATGTCAGGTTTCGATCTCCATCGTTAGGTTTCATTGCCGACGTGAAGGCGGCTTGTGACGATGACTATGACCGGAAAAACCCGGTGGATCACCTCGCAGAAGGCTTCGCGAGGCAAGAGAAGCGTCTGCGTGGCCAGGGCATTTCTGGTTGGTTCTATTTCCACCCCGAGGCGAGGTTCGCTGAACCTGGTGAGGGCCGTTACAAGACGACATTGATTCTTCCCAGAAACACAGCCAGCGTGTTTGCGTCGCCGCAGTTCCTGGAGTTCATCGAGTGCATTCGCCGCGAACCCATGGCTTCCCACAGCATCCTCCTTAAGGATGTTGAGACGGAGGTGAACATCACATGGAATCCAGGCAATGCGAGTTGGCGACTAAGTGGCCACCCTGCGTACAACCTAGCACATGACTTCGAACACAACGTCGTCCACAACGCGCTCGAAGACAAGTCTGACCAAATCAAGCAGGCGGGCACTCGAGAGGCCGACGAGCTGGCCGGAGTATTCCTGTGTGACGGTGGCTGCGGAATGCTGCGGGCTGCCGGCAACTTCCATGCTTTGTCCGTCGACCAAGTGATCAATGAGTTCCTTCGCAAGTCCGGTACTGTGGACTTCGTGTGCGTCGTGGACGTTCCCGAAAGAAGCAGGTCAGGTGCCTCTGTGGACCGGTCCTTCGAAGTTCGGGCGTGGTCCGCGCGCCATCCGGTAGCCGCAGCGACTGTCAAGAATCAGCTTAATGAGGCACTCAACAATCTGCCGAGGCCCGTGTGTTCGCCGGAAAACACCTTGAATCGATTCGCGTTGCCATCCGAGTCGTTCAAGCGCCATTATTGGGATTTCGTTGGAGGTACAAGGAGTGCGAAAACAATGGAGATTTCGTTGCGCGCTACAATGGAGTATCTTGCGGGATGTATCGATAGAGCCCAGTATGAGCAAGTCGTAGGCCGGAACGGGCTGGAATGGCTGCGTCGGGATCTCACGAGTGGCAGGGAAATCGAGGAAGTCACGATTCGACGAGAGCCAGACAAGGACGACGACCTTTTGGTGATTCGGTTTGGTGATGCCGACCCGGCCAGGTCACCGTTCAGAGTGCCGAATCCAGCGTCGAAGCCTTGATCCCCCTGCGCCGGACGAGCGCCCCCCCCACACAACCGGAATATCTTCGCCGACTGAAGTCCCTTCAACGCGTTGCGCGTGTCCAGAATAAGCTGCGCCCGCTCCACCAGCGCCGCGTAGTCGGTCGCTTTGTGGTCGGTGATGATTACTACGCAATCGGCCTTGGCGACCACGTCCGGATCCTGCTCGGAGGTGTAAGTGCGCTGCTCCACCTGGATCGACGGGATATAAGGATCGGTATAAGTCACGCGCGCTCCGCGCCGCGCCAGTAAGTGCATCACGTCCAGCGCCGGCGATTCGCGCACGTCGTCGATGTCGCGCTTGTAGGCCACGCCCAGCACGTGCACGTGCGAGCCCTTCAGCGGCTTGCGAACCTCGTTCAGCGCGTTCTGGATCTTGTCCACCACAAAATGCGGCATGTTCGAGTTGATGTACCCGGCGAGCTCGATGAACCGCGCCTCCATGCCCGACTGCTTGGTCTTCCACGAGAGGTAGAACGGGTCGATCGGGATGCAGTGCCCGCCCAGACCCGGCCCCGGGTAGAACGGCATGAAGCCAAACGGCTTCGTGGCCGCCGCGTCGATCACCTCCCACACGTTGATGTCCATCTGGTCGCACAGCACCGCCAGCTCGTTCACCAGGCCGATATTGATCATGCGGAAGGTGTTCTCCAGCAGCTTCACCATCTCCGCGACCTTGGTCGAGCTCACCCCCACCACGTGTTCCAGCGCCTGCGCGTAGAACAACTCGCCCATGCGCGTGCACTCCGCCGTGATCCCCCCGACCACCTTCGGAATGTTCTTCGTGTTGTACTTCGGGTTGCCCGGATCCACGCGCTCGGGCGAGAAGCACAGAAAGAATTCCCGCCCGACTTCGAGCTTGGATGCCTCGAACATCGGCAGCAGCAGTTCGTCGGTGGTGCCCGGATAGGTGGTCGATTCGAGGATCACCAGCAACCCCGGATGGGCGTATCGCGCCACCTCCTGCGCCGCCGCGACCACGTAGCTCATGTCCGGGTCCTTGGTCTTGCGCAGCGGCGTCGGCACCGCGATGTTGATCGTGTCGAGGTCGCGCACCGCGGCGAAATCGGTCGTCGCTTTCAGCAGTCCCTGCGCCACCAGCGGCGCCAGCTCCGCCGTCGGCACGTCCTGCACGTAGCTCTCGCCTTTGTTGATCCGCTCGACCTTGCTCGCGGTGACGTCGATGCCCGTCACATGGAAGCCCGCCTTGGCGAACTCGACGGCCAATGGCAGGCCGACGTAACCCAGCCCGACCACGCCCACCCGCGCCGTTTTCGCGCGAATTCTATCCGCCAGCGCCTCGGCGATGGCGTTTCCTTTCGGGTCCTGACCTTTGGTTGTCGTGTCCTGTTGCATCACTTGAATCTCCGATTCGATCGCTGCCTCGGAAGGGACAGGATATCAACTCCCGTCCGGCCTCATCCAGAAAACCGGGGACTGACGACTCTGTCCTAGGCGCTCACAAATCCCTCGATCCGCGCTCTATCTCTTCTGCGCCGTGTGGACAGAGCCGTCTGTCCCCAGGCCCTGCACGGAGCAGGCATTTTCATGCTCGCGAGTGTCGCGGCGGCGCGACATGGCTCGAGCTGCCCTGAACGCCCGACTGACTTGAGGTCCGGACACGGTCGCGGTGCGCCCATAGTCCCAGCGCCGGGTTGGAGCTGTAGAACACCTCCTCGCCGTCGACCTCGTTCATCCC
>JBEKHU010000349.1:0-4646 GCA_050012115.1 Bryobacteraceae bacterium
AATTAACCGCTCCGCGGGAGGAACGCCCCGTCGCCATGCCCATGCCGGCCCAATCAGGCAATACGGCCCCCATGAAGAGTCAAACGACCCGGACCAAGTCCGTGCGAGTGGGCGTCGTCGGGTTTCGCGGCTACAGCGGACTGGAGCTGCAGCGCATTCTGGGCGCGCACGCCAGAGTGGAGCCGTGGCTGCTGGAGCACCGCCAGGGCGCCGTCCCCGAGCTCCGCCCGCTGGGCCGACCCGGCGCGCCGCGCATTCCGGCCACTGCCGAAGCCGCCTCCGAAGCCGGGCTGGCGCTGGTCTTCCTGGCCACGCCGACCGAGGTCTCGCTGGAACTCGCTCCGGCCCTGTTGGCGCGCGACATCCGGGTTGTCGACCTGAGCGGGGCCTTCCGTCTGCGCACGGCCGAGAATTATCAGCTCTGGTACAAAGAGCCGCACACGCAGCCGGCGCTGCTGGCCGAGGCGGTGTACGGGCTGCCCGAGTTCTACCGCGACCGCGTGCCCGGCGCGCGGCTGGTCTCCAACCCCGGCTGCTATCCCACCGCGGCCAATCTCGCGCTGCGCCCGCTGCTGCAGGCGGGCGTCGTCGACAGGGCGTGCGGCATCGTCTGCGACGCCAAGTCGGGCGTCAGCGGCGCGGGCCGCAAGCCGGCCCTCAAGACCAGCTTCTGCGAGGTCGCCGGGAACCTTTCGGCGTACTCGATTTTTAACCACCGGCACGTGCCCGAGGTGCTGCTGAATGCAGGCCTCGAGGAGGCGGAATTCAGCTTCACGGCGCAACTCGTGCCGATCGAGCGCGGCATCCTCGAAACGATCTACTTTCGCGCCCAGGGCGTTGCTTCGGCCGATAAGCTGCTGGGCGTCTATCAAAAGGCCTACGCGGGCGAATCGTTCGTGCGGCTGTACGCCCCGGGCAGCGTGCCCGACCTGCACGCAGTGAACTACACCAACTTCTGCGATATCGGCTTCTCTATTGATGCGCGCTCGCGGCGGGTAGTGGTCGTGGCGGCCATCGACAACCTGGGCAAGGGCGCGGCCGGCCAGGCGGTCCAGAACATGAACCTGATGCTTGGCTTCCCCGAGACGGAGGGGCTGGGGTGAAGGTTCTGGTCAAACTTGGCGGCAGCCTGCTCGACGACCCGGCGCTCTGCGCCTCCATCGCCGCGCAAATCGCCGCCCTCCCGGCCGGGGTTGAGGCCGTGGTGGTGCACGGCGGCGGCAGGCAAATGACCCGCTTTCTGGCCGAGCGAGGCGTCGAGAGCCGTTTCGTCGATGGGCTGAGAGTCACCACGCCCGAGGTCGTCGATGCCGTGCTGAAGGTGTTTGCGGGCAGCGTGAACAAGCAGCTCGCCGGCGCCTTGCTGGCCGCCGGCGCGCCGGCGGTGGGCATCAGCGGCATCGACGGCGGATTGGCCATCGCGCGCCAGTTGAATCCGGCTCTGGGCGCCGTGGGAAGGGTCGCGCACGCCAACGGCCGCCTGCTTGACGTGCTGGTCGAGGGAGGCTTCCTGCCCGTGGTGGCGTGCGTCGCGGGCGGCGAATGCGGCGAGGTCTTCAACGTCAACGCCGACCAGATGGCCGTCTCCTGCGCGTGGGCGTGGAAAGCGCAGAAGCTCTACTTCCTGACCGACATCGTCGGCGTCAAGGGCTCCGATGGAGAGGTCATTCGCCGCCTCACGCCGTCGCAGGCCCGCGACTTGATCGAGACCGGCGTCGCCAGCGGCGGCATGCAGGCCAAGCTGGAGTCGGCTTGCGATGCCCTGGCGCGCGGCATCCGCGAGGTGCGGATCGCGCCCGGGGCGGAGCCGGACATCCTGGCGCGGCTGCTTTCCGCGCAGCAGGATGCAACGCCCGGCACCGTCCTGGTCCCGGAGGAGGCGGCATGATGCCCGCGAACGGCCGCATCCTGCGCAAGGCGAGAATGAGCGACATCCCGCGGATGATCGCGCTGATCAACGGCTTCGCCCGCGATGGGAGCATGCTGCCGCGCACCGAATTCGAGCTTTCCGAGGGCATCCGCGACTTCACGATTCTGCTCGATGACGGCGTCATCGCCGGCTGCGCGGGGCTGCATTTTTACGGTCCCACGATCGCCGAGGTGCGTTCGCTGGCGGTGGATCCGGCCTGTCAGGGCAGCGGCGCCGGCCAGGCGCTGATGGAAGCCCTGGAGCGCGAGGCGCGGGAATACGACCTTGACATTGTATTCGCTTTCACATATGCGCCCGGATTTTTCGCAAAAATGGGCTATCACGAGGTCGAACGCGGGGAATTACCACTAAAGGCGTGGAAAGACTGCCTGCGTTGTCCGAAATTCCAGGCCTGCGACGAAACTGCCGTCGTCAAGTTGCTGAAGCCAGAGGCTTCCCTGCTGCATGCCGCACCCCTCGAGACCGGTCTGATCCCGCTGCCCGCCGCGCGCCAGAACTGACTCCCTGGCCCGGATTGAAGAGCCCCGCCAGCTTGGAATGCACGGATTGTGCCATCATTTTCATCTAATAGGCTGAAATTATCGATCTTTAATGCAGAATCCGCCCTTCAATCGGAGTGAGAATCTTCGCGCAGGGTTCCACTCACTCCATGGAGGGCAAGATAGCCGCGATGCGAGCCCTGACAGTCGATCTCCAGCAAGCAAGCGGGCGTTTCCTGTGCAGCACCATCTTCCGCCCCAGCGGGAAGAAGCTCATGGCCAAGGGCCACCAGTTGACCGACGAAGACATCCGTCTGCTCGCCACGGAGGGCATGAGCCAGGTGTGGGTGACCGAACTGGAGGTTGGCGAGGTTTCGGAGGATGAAGCCGTACTCCAGATGTCGGCCGTCGCCGGCTGCGGCTCGCTCGAGATTCGGGCCGCTCCCGGAGGGCGGGCGAATCTGCTCGCCACCGAGCCCGCCTGCCTGCTGGTGGACGACGAGTTACTGCGCCAGTTGAACTGCACCTCCAGCGTGGCGATCGCCACTCTGCCCAACTACAGCTATGTCACGACGGGCATGCGCGTCGCCACCGTGAAGAGCGCGCCTTTCGCGGTGCCCACGCAACAGCTCGAGACCTTGCTGTCGATGCTCAAGGAACGCGGCCCGCTGCTGCAGGCGCGCCCCGTGCGCTCGCCCTGTCTGGGGCTGCTGTACTGCGACCCGACCAGCGGAGAGAAGGCGCGGCAGCAACTGGAGCCGGTCGTGCGGCAGAAAACCGACCGCTACGCGGGCCTGCGCCGTTTCGCGATGCATTGCATCGAGGATGAGGCATACACCGCCCAGGCGCTTCTCCGGATGCTCGGCTACCGGCCCACGGCGATCATCGTGGCCTCGACCACGGCGCCTGCCGGTCCGGAAGACGCCGTTGGCCGCGCCATGGTGCGCATCGGATGCCACATCGAGCGCTTCATGGCTCCGGTCGAGCCCGGCAACCTGTTGCTGCTCGGATATAAGGACGACGTCCCGATCGTTTCCGCGCCGGCCTGCTTCCGCTCGCCCAAGCAGAACATCGTGGACCTCGTGCTGCCGCCCATGCTGTCGAGATACCGGGTCTCCGGATGGGAGATCTCGGGTCTCGGTCTGGGAGGCCTGCTGGCGTAGATTTCCCCGTCCCGCCGCCTTTTCAGTTGTTTCTCCTCCTCCTCGGGCGGCGGGATTTTCAAAAGGCCGGGCGCTGTCACAAGTCGCCCGGCCGGTCTTTATGCCTCGAACAGCCGTGGTCTGGGCAGGCTGGTGCACAGCCCGATCTCTTCCAGATGCGCCTAGGAAGAGCCGCCAGCGGAAGTGATCTGTGTCTGGCCAGCGTCATAGCGCTGCGCCAGCCAGCGCCGGCAAACCTCCAGCAACTGGGCCTTCATGATCGGCTTGGCAAGGAAGTCGTCCATGCCGGCCTCCAGGCACTGGTCACGCTCGTTGTTCAGCACACCCGCTGTCAGCGCACAGATCGGAGCGCGGATCCGGCTCGTGGCGGATTCGATTCTGCGAATCGCCCGGGTGGCTTCGATGCCGCCCATCTCGGGCATCTGCAGATCCATGAGAATCAGGTCGTAGGGCGCATCGGCTACCAGCGTGACCGCCTCCCGCCCGTTGAGGGCCGTCTCGAGTTTGGCGCCGAGATCGGCCAGCATCAGCATGGCGATACGGCGGTTCACCGCGTTGTCCTCGGCCAAAAGTATGCGGGCGGTGCGCGCTCCGGCCATCGCGCCGCTGTACCGCTCCGCCGCCGCTGCCGGCTGTTGGGCGGCCAGCATGGCGCGCAGCCGGCTCACCAGCCAGGGCTCGTCCACGAACGCGATCACGCCGGCTTCGCGCGCGGCGTCCCGATCGGCCTCTTCCATCCCGCCGAGCGCGGCGATCCGCGCCTGCCGGCGATGCGACCGCACACTCCGGCACCAGGCGCTCGCGCCGCCCCAGGCATCGAACAACGGGTGCTTCCAGTCCACAATCCACACGGCGAACGCGGCCGCCACCTCCGGCTCGATCTCCTCGGCGCTGGAGACGCACGCCACCTCGGCGCCGAGTTCCTGAAGCACCGCGGCCAGCCGGTCGCGGCTGGCTCCGGGGTTCATCACCACGCCATACAGGCCGCACGGCGGCGGCGCCGGCCGGGGGGCAGAAGGCTGCAACGGGAAACGGCACCAGAAGCGGCTCCCTTTGTCAGGCGCGCTCGTGCAG
>JBEKHU010000350.1:0-4644 GCA_050012115.1 Bryobacteraceae bacterium
GGTCGGCGTGGACGTGCCCAACGCCAGCGTCATGGTGATTGAGGACGCCGAACGCTTCGGTCTCGCGCAGATCCACCAGTTGCGCGGCCGTGTCGGGCGCGGCGCGGAACAGAGCTACTGTGTTCTGGTCACCGGCAAACTCGGCGACACGGGCTACACCCGCATCCGCACGCTGCTCGATTCCTCCGACGGCTTCTACATTGCGGAGATGGACCTCCGCCTGCGTGGCCCGGGAGAATTCCTGGGAACAAAACAATCGGGCCTGCCGGTCTTTCGTATCGGCAACCTGATCCGCGACTCGGAGATCCTCGAACTCGCCCGCGGCGAGGCACAGAGCCTCGTCGCGAACCCTCCTTCGGCGGCGATCCTGGAACGGGCCGTCAATTACATCCGGCAACAGTGGCAGCGCCGCTACGGATTGGCCCTCGTCGGCTGAGGGCTGCGTCGAGAACGAGCAGGTTGGCACAGTTTCTCCCTGACGGTCGCCTTACGGTGCCGATTTTGTGCCGCAACCGGCCTCAGCCGCTCGATCGTGGGCCAACGAACTCAGGTGGATAAACGAATAGAGACACTTCCCCCTTCACGCTCCGCTGCCCGTCTTGGGTGAGCAACCACGCCTCGAGCCTCGGTTGGCGCAAACCGGCTCGCGTGCGCGCCATGCCTCAGCGGCCGCACCGCCCCCGTCCGGGGGTAGCTGCGACCCGCGTGCCGGTGTGCTTGGCGCCGTTGATGTTCTCCGCCGTCGGCCGTCCTCGCCGTTACCGCCCGAGGCGGCTGATCCCGGCCCGGGCCGGCTTTCCACCGGCTTCGAACCGTATCCCGGGAACACCCCGCGGTGGCGTCCGGACAGTCAGCTCAACAGCAGAGACAGCTGGACGTCAGCACACCAGCGAGTTGTGTGAATACGGAGCAATCGTCCCTGTAGGGCTTAGCTCATCCAGTGCCTCGAGCGTCATCCGCAATTCTTGATACACGCGCTTCAGTGCAGGATTGCCGGCATCGGCGTGGACCTCCGGCGAACCGCACTTGGGCGCGGTTTTGCGCACCCGGCCCAGCAGGGTGATCACTCCCTTGATGTCCACGTCTTGGCCGGCTTCGATCCGTTCCAGCGTGCTGATGGCGAACCCCAGGGCGCCACTGGCTGCGTCTAGTTCGGCGAGGATTTTCTGTTGTTGCATCTTAATTTACCTCCAGATTCACCCTTCCGTTCAGACTGGCCGTTAGGCCGCCAGCGAATTGTACGTTGGTTGGGCGAGCACCCGCGCCGGGCCCATCTCGTCCAGCGCTTCCAACGTCATTCTCAATTCGTGATACACGCGCTTCAGCGCTGGGTTGCCGGCGTCGGCGTGAACGTCCGGCGAACTGCATTTCGGTACGTTCCTGCGCACCCGGCCGAGCAGGGTGAAGACTCCCCTGATGTCTACCTCTTGGCCGGCTTCGATCCGTTCCAGCGTGCTGATGGCGAACCCCAGGGCGCCCGATGCCGCGTCTAGTTCGGTGAGTGCTTTGTGCTGTTGCAACATGATGATTACCTCTAGCTTTCCTCTTCCGTTCAGACTGGCCTCTAGGCCGCCAGCGAATTGTACGCCGGTTGCGCGATCGCCCCTGCCGGGCTCATCTCGTCCAGCGTATCGAGCGTCATCCGCAATTCGTGATAAACGCGCTTCAGCGCCGGATTGCTGGCGCCGGCACGGACCTCGGGCGCGTCGCACTTCGGCGCTGTTCTGCGCACTCTGCCGAGCAGTGTGATCACTCCTCGGATGTCCACTTCTTGTCCGGCTTGGATCCGTTCCAGGGTGCTGATCGCGAATCCCAGGGCCCCGGAAGCCGCATCCAGTTCAGCGAGCATCTTGTGCTGGTGTGTCATAACGTCACCTCCATAGCCACGCTTCCGGAAATGGTCCTCGTCCCCTCCCGAAGCTGTAGATTCTCGTTGATTCCGGCCAGGTTGTTACAGGCGATTCGCGAGGCTGCTCGGACGGCGGTGCCTTCCGCGGTCCGACGGCCTCGGTGAGCCGCCCGTTGGGCGCTGCTTGAAACACGCAGCGAAACTCCGTTCCTTGTACTCCTCATTGCTTGTACTCCTCGTAGTGCATTGGTCCGCCGCACTGTGGAAGTAACTCTCATTTGAGTTGGCCCCTGTCTTCAACCTTGCGAGGCCTATCTCTCGGTCATGCCGTCCGACCCCGCCGGATGGATTGTCAACCAAAGTACTATCACGCGTACTACGGTATATACATCCAACGGTTCATATCAGTAGGGACCGAAGGATACAGAACAATAGTACGGATTCAGAATTCTTTGTCTTTTTCTTAGAAAACTAATAGGAACCTATTAAATCCGCGCCGACGAATTGACCTGCGACAGGATCAGTGCGGTTCTGCGAAGCTTGTTCGTGGCGCTCAGCCCCGTGAGACCTCGGGTGCCTCCCGGCCGCCCCTCGCACCGGCTCTCACTTGCTGGGAGAAACCGGGCCGCTGGTCGTGGCCAGGATCGTTCCCACAGTGACGCCGGCCACCCCGGCGACCGTGGTCAGGGTGATGATGGTAGTCGTCAGCACCGACGTGCCCGCCGCGACGGTCACCGCCAGCACATTCGCCATCGGGATAGTGCCCGTGACTGTCGTTCCCTGGGACGACACGACGACATTGATCTTGTATGAACCAACGACATTGTTCGCCTGCAGCCCGGGCGCGGTCGCCTGCCCGTTTGCGCCCGTAGTCGTGGTGTAGCTGGTGTGGCCTCCCGGAAAGCGGGCACTCGCCCCGTTCTTCGGCAGCAGGAAGGTCACCTCGGCGCCGTTCACCGGGTTGTGGTTCTCATCGTAGACCACAACCTGGGGTTCGCGCGCCACCCTCTGCTTGACGTTGTTGACCACGTCCTGGCCCTGGATGATGTCGATGAACAGCTTCGGACGGTTTTTCTTCTCTTGGACTTGCGGCTCCTGCGCGCCCGCGGCGAAGCGCTGGACGCCGGCCACTGCGGCGAGCGCCACGATGCCTATCCGCAGATAACGAACCACTCGATGTGCATTACTCATCCGCCCGGCGCCCCATCCTCGACCAAAGAGGATCGAATAATTATACCTAACCTCTCCCGCACGTTACCAATATTTAATTCCATGGCATTTCTATCGCTCTGACAGCTTGTAGTTCGAGATCGGCGCCTGTCGCGGACCAGCCCTTCCCGCGCCCCGCATCCGCACCCGGCCGCTGGCCAGGTCCGGCCCGGTCTTCTTCGATCGGCGCCGCCGCCACTTCCGGCTCACCCGCCTCCAGCGGTTATCCTGGAAGAAGAACAGGTCTCGGAATCATGCGTGTCATCGGCGGAGAATTCCGCAGCCGGAAACTCAAGACCCCCGGGGGCGACTCGATTCGCCCGACACCCGACCGGCTGCGGGAGGCGCTCTTCAACATCCTGGCCCCGATCATCGAGGGCAAGGTCTTCCTCGACGCCTACGCCGGCAGCGGTTCGGTCGGCATCGAGGCGCTCAGCCGCGGCGCACGGCGGGCCATCTTCATCGAGAAAAGCCGCGCGGCCCTGCGCTCACTCGAGGACAATATCACCACCCTGGGCATCCGCGAACGCTGCGAAGTCCACCCCGACAGCGCTGCCTCGATCATCGCTCGCTTCGACGCCGACATCGTGTTCCTCGATCCCCCGTACCCGCGCGAGATGGAGTACGTGCGCTGCCTCGAGGCGTTGGGCGCGCACCCCAAGCCGCTGGTCCTCGTCCAGCACGCCTCCAAATTCACTTCCCACCTCCACGAGCGCTACGGCGCCTTGAAGCGCGTGCGCCTGGTCAGCCAGGGCGACAACTCGCTCAGTTTCTACGAGCCCCGGGACTAGCCGCCCCTCCATTCCTCGGCTCGAAACAGCCGGCTTTCTCCGCTACCAAAATTGCGCTACTATAGACTCCCATCAGGAGGAAGGGAGCCGCGCCTCCTTTCCCGGAAGCGCCAACTTCCCCTCGGCGGTCAGATTGGCCACTCATATGCCTGTTCAAAGCCGAAGCGAGTATCAAAACATGCAAACCGTTGCAATGCCTGGGCCGGCACAGGGCCCGGGGCGGCGATCCCGCCCATCTTCTGGACACGTCTGTCTACTTTGTAGACACGCGCGCTCGCTACTGGCCCTCGGCACTCTCCTGCTGGCGGCCACGCTCCTGCCTCTGTCGGCTCAACCCGCCAAGGACGACGCCAAGAGCGCCGACGCCGCACAGCAGATCCTGATCACCGTCGAGCGCGAGACCCCCCAGGGTTGGCAGGTCATCGATCCCGCCCAAGTTCTGGATTCCGGCACGCGGCTCCGCTTCCGTTTCAAGTCGAGTTTCCCGGGTTACCTGTACGTGATGAACCAGGGTACTTCGGGCACCTATCTGACCGTGTTTCCAGGCGCGGATTCGGGCGTCGACAATCGCGTCGATGCCGGCCAGGAAATCCTCGTTCCGCAGACCGAGGGCGTTTTCCGGCTCACCGGCCCGAGCGGCTACGATGTGCTCTACTGGGTGCTGGCGCCGGCCCGCTGGGCCACGGGGGCCAACTCCAACTACCGCCCGCTGGCCGCCACGCCCCGGACCGGATCCAAGCTCAGCTCTCTCACGCCGCGCTGCGACGACTCCGTTCTCCGCGCCCGCGGCGATTG
>JBEKHU010000351.1:0-4642 GCA_050012115.1 Bryobacteraceae bacterium
TGCTGCATACGTCGGAAGCCAGCTTGTCGGGATACGCCGGGGTCGACTTCCCGACACTCGAGAAATATGACTGGGCCGCGCTGCGTAGGGAGACCGCCGGACTGCGGGCGTTGGCCAAGGACCTGAAGATGTGGTTGGTCCTTGGATCGACCCATTTCCTGGACGAGAACACGAAGCCGGCCAATTGCCTCTATCTCATCGCCCCAGTAGGCGAGATCGTGGACCGCTACGACAAGTGCTTTTGCACCGAGGGCGACCAGAAGTACTACTCGGCCGGCAACCGTCTGGTGACATGCGACATCCGAGGCGTGCAGATCGGCCTGGCCATTTGCTACGACATCTGCTGGCCGCAGCTTTATATTGCCTACCGCGAGATGGGCGTCACGGTGATGATCCACTCCATGCATAACGCCAGACACAAAGGCAAGAACTGCCTGGACACGCTCAACGTCCGCGAGGTTCCGACCCGCTGCGCCGACAACCGGATGTGGGCCGTGGTCAACAACTCGTCGCAGCCCTATTCCCACTGGGGATCGTTCATCGCCCGGCCGGACGCCACGATCGCCAAACAGTTGGAGATCAATCAGCCCGGCATGTTGATTCACGACTTCCCGGACACTCTGTCCGAGGGCGGGTGGTATCACAATTTCAAGCCGATGAAGATGCGCGACGATGAAATCATGAGTTGGGGGACCCCTAGCAATCATCCGCGCCAGCGCGACGGCCAAAGCGAGCCGTAGCGGCAGAAAAAAGAGACTTCATTCCCATTTGGATCCCAATTCTCTCCCGGCGCGGATCACGAAACACGGCGGCGATGGCGAGGTTGAATCCCCCGGCGGGGAGTTCTCTTCCTGCTTGCTCAGGTTGGGGGCTGAGGGTGACAACACCCAACTGAGGCGAGTTCCAGTGATCGGCGAGCCGGACGCTGTGCCAGATTCCGGGCCACTCCCGGGAAAAGGCGCTCCCGACCCCACTGAAGCGCGTTTCGCGGCATAGGCTGCACGCCTGCGTGCTGCGCCTGCCGCCGTTTCCTGCAACTCGACCCGAAGCGCCCCGGCGCCCGCCTCACCCTGGTCTTCGACGGCTATCCGCCGCTCACGCACCGGCAGGTGGTCTATCGTTGCTCGGCCCTTTATGATCACTTATGTGGGTAGCACGCAGTGGTGAGTCCTTAGTTTGTGTTCTTGCCAACTCCGGCTCAGGCTTCGAGTGAGTCGAGCGGCACAGGCGAGAACGAACTGTGCGCTCCGGGCGGTTGACCATTATGCACTTTCATTACGCAGCGTTCGCTCTCCTGGCCCTCATTCAGTTTCCGCTGGCTGCCCAGGTTCAGCGGCCAACACTCGTGTTGGATCCCGAATCGTTCCGGCACTATGTCGAGACGTTCAACCGGAATGATGTCGAGCGGCAGGTTCAGTTCATCGACGACAAATCCGCCTGGGGATGGCTCAGGGACAATGTCCCGTTTTTCGAATCGTCGGACAAAAGCCTGGAAGAGATGTACTACTTCCGCTGGTGGACTTTCCGCAAGCACATCAAGCAGGCTCCCCACGGCTTCGTGATTACGGAATTACTGCCAGATGTCCCGTGGGCTGGCAAACTGAACACAATCAGCTGTTCCGCGGGCCATCACTTCTATGAAGGCCGCTGGATTCGCGATCGCCGCTACCTGGCCGACTACGCCCGCCTCTGGTTCGGGAAGGATGGAGAACCGCGCCGCTACAGCTTCTGGGCGGCGGACGCCATCCGGGCGTGGTCGATGGTGACCCAGGACCAGCACCTCGGCGTCGAGCTCTTCCCCGACTTGGTCAAGAACTACCAGCAATGGGAAAAGAGCAACCAGGACGCCAACGGGCTGTTCTGGCAAATCGACGACCGCGACGGCATGGAGTTTTCCATCGGCGGTAACGGCTACCGGCCTACCATCAACAGCTACATGTACGGCGACGCCATGGCCTTGTCCGACATGGCGACATGGGTCTGGCCGTATCACCGGGACATGGCCATGCAGTTCCGCGCCAAGGCGGACAGGCTGCGCGCGCTGGTTGAGGACCAGCTGTGGGACGAGACCACGGGCTTCTACAAGACCCTTCCGCGGGGCAGCCAGGCGTCGCTGGTCGACGTGCGCGAGCTTATCGGCTTCGTGCCCTGGTACTTCAACCTCCCCAACCCCGGCAAAGAGGTCGCGTGGAAACTGCTCACTGACCCGCGCGGCTTCAGCGCCCCCTACGGTCCGGCCACGGCCGAACGGCGTCACCCGCGCTTCATGTTCACCAATCCGCACGAGTGCCTGTGGAACGGGCCCTCCTGGCCGTTCGCTACGTCGCAGACGCTGGTCGCGTTGGCTAACCTGCTGAACAACTACCGACAGGATTACGTGACAAAGAAGGATTACCTGGACCTGCTGACAACCTACGCGCGCGCTCAGCGCCTGCGCCAGCCCGATGGCTCTTCCATCCCCTTCATCGACGAAGATCTGAACCCGCTGACTGGCGATTGGATCGCGCGTTCTCAACTCTACGCCATGACGCCGGCACAGCAGGCGGACAAGGGCGGCAAGGATCGCGGCCGCGACTACAACCATTCCACGTTCAACGACCTCGTGATCACCGGACTGGTGGGGCTCCGCCCGCGCGCCGACCAATGGGTGGAGCTGAACCCCTTGGTCGCCGAAGGCGCGATGGATTACTTTGCGCTCGACGGCGTCCGTTACCACGACTTCGACCTGACCATTCTTTATGACAAGACCGGCCTGCGGTACCGCAAAGGCGCCGGCCTGCGCGTGTTCGCCGACGGTGTCGAGATCGGCTCCGCGCCTGGCCTGCGGTGGATACGCGCCAAACTGCCGAATGCCAGGGCGGGTTGGCGCAAACATGAGGCCGACCCGCTGATCGGCGGCGGCCCGCTCGGCACCGTCTTCGACATCGCCGTGCTGCGCGAAGACGGCAAGTACAGGATGTGGGGCTCATGGCGGCCCAAGGCCAGCCTGGCCTTGTTCGAGAGCGGGGATGGAGTGCATTGGAGCCAGCCGGAAGTCGTCTTCCCGCCGAACCCCGCCACCGGATGGGAAGACGACATCAATCGCCCTAGCGTCGTCCACCGCGCCGATGGCTACCACCTGTGGTACACCGGCCAGTCCAACGGCCATTCCTCGATTGGCTACGCCACCAGTGCCGACGGCAAGCACTGGAAGCGTATGGCCGCGCAGCCGGTGCTGGCGCCGGACACGCCGTGGGAAAAGGGCGCCGTGATGTGTCCCAATGTTCTTTGGGACGAATCGACTCGCCTTTTCAAGATGTGGTATTCCGGCGGCGACCAATATGAGCCCGACGCCATCGGCTATGCCACCAGCCCGGACGGGCTCCACTGGACGAAACACCCCTCAAACCCCGTTTTCACGCCGCTGCGGCAAAACGTCTGGGAGCAGTATAAGGTGGCCGGCGCCCAGGTCCTTCAACAGGCTGGCTGGTACTACATGTTCTACATCGGCTACCGCGACATGGACCACGCCCAGATCGGCATCGCCCGGTCCAAGGATGGACTGACCGGCTGGCAGCGCCACCGGCTCAACCCCATCGTCCGCCCCGGACAGGACGATTTTGACCAGGACGCCTGCTATAAGCCCTTCGCCATCTTTGACGGCCAACGCTGGCTGCTCTGGTACAACGGCCGGCACGGGAGCCTGGAGCAGATCGCGCTCGTGCTGCACCCGGGCGAAGACCTCGGCTTCTAGCAGCCCGTGGCGGAGCCGACGGCCTCTTGACGCTCAAGAATCGGATTGATCACCAGGAATCAAAGGCCGGCTGCTGGGTGTAGACTAAACAGGCCTTTGGAAGACCAGACTGCTGGTGGGGCGTAGGATGACCCGGAACCCGGGAAGTTGGAATGGGAATCCCGGTCATGCCGTAGGAGGTCAGTGATATGATCCGATTCCTATTGTTGCCGCTGTTCGTGACGGCCGTTTGGGGAGCCGATTCGCTGACCTCAGGCGATGCTTACGCCCGCTTTGACCCGGCCACCACAACCTGGACCTGTGGCACGAGACTGATCGAGCAGCGGCTCGAACTGACGAAAGGCCAGTTTCGTCTCGCGGCACTGCGCAACCGCGCGACCGACACCGAGTTTAGCGCCCGCGCCGATTCCGATGAGTTCCGGTTTGTCTTCGCGGGAACGGAACGCACGGGGCTCAGCGGCGACTACAAGCTGAAGGATTCTCAGATCTCGCGCATGCCTGTGCCCAAGGCTTCTCCGGGCATCGAGCCCGGCCTCACGCTGGTCGTGACGCTGGAGCATCCGCAGTTTCTCATCAGCCTGCATTACGACATCTATGCGTCCACCCCGCGCACGCCGATGGGCATGATCCGCAAGTGGTACCAGGTCACCAACCGCACCGGCCAGACCCAGCCGCTGACCGAGATCAGCATGAACCATCTGCGCATTCGCAACGATTTCGCCCGGCGCCTGACGCTGCATTGGTGGCAGGGCGGAGGGGCGCAGCAGGGCACCAACGAGATGCACGCTGAACCCCTCGCCGGGCAGCGCAGCCGCAGCTTCGACTCCATGAGCGGCGCTCCGGGCTACCGCGTGGACGACGTCTACAGTGGCAGTGCCACCTATCATCCTTACTTCGTGCTGGACGACC
>JBEKHU010000352.1:0-4641 GCA_050012115.1 Bryobacteraceae bacterium
CGTAGCGCCGAAAAGGAGCAACGGAGATCAGCCATGAAGAAAATCGAAGCGGTTATCCAGCCATTCAAGCTCGAGGATGTCAAGGAGGCTCTCAAGGCCATCGGCATCGACGGCATGACCATCATCGAGGTGCGCGGCCATGGCCGCCAGAAGGGCCACAAGGAGGTCTATCGCGGCCAGGAATACCAGGTCGACCTCCTGCCCAAGGTGAAGCTCGAACTCGTCGTCGCCGCCGCCCGCGCCGACGAGGTTGTGCAGACCCTTTCCAATGCCGCGCGCACCGGCAAAATCGGCGACGGCAAGATTTTTGTGTACAACGTCGAGGAGGCGATTCGCATACGCAATGACGAGCGCGGGGAAGCAGCGCTGTAGCCAGCTCACCAGGGATCTGCGCGCCCGGTTTCTCCAGACCGGCGACGCCCTGCAGGTCTGGAAGTCGCGCACCGCCCAAGTCGATGCGGCGGTCCTCGAGGCCCAGGCCGCCGCGCTCACGCCTGTCTTCCCCGAAGGACTCGCGCTGCTCGCCGTCGGCGGCTACGGCCGGCGCGAGTTGTTCCCCTACTCCGATGTCGATCTGCTGATCCTCTCCCGTCGTCCGCTCGTCGACACCGCCTCCCGCTCGGCCGTCTCCGATTTCGTGCGCCGGCTGTGGGACGGCGGCCTGCGCTGCAGCCAGTCCGTGCGTACGCTCGATGAAGCCTGCACCTTCCACGACGGCAATCTCGAACTCACCATCAGCCTGCTCGACGAGCGTTTCCTGGCCGGCGACGTCGGCCTTTACGGCCAGTTCCGCGAACGCTTCGCCCGCTTCCTCAACTCCGAGCGCCGCGAGATCCTCCGCCGCCTGTGCCGAGCCACCCGCTCGCGCCACGCCAAGTTCCACCAGACCATCTACCGCCTCGAGCCCGACGTCAAGGAATCACCCGGCGGCCTGCGCGACTTCCAGACCACGCGCTGGCTCCAGGTGCTGCGCGCGGGAGCCGTCGAGCCACCCGCCGATCCGCGCCCGTCCGCCCTGCTCGCCTCCGTGCGCAGCTTCCTGCATTTCCGCGCCGAGCGCGACCAGAACCTGCTCGACTTCGAATCCCAGGACCAGCTCGCCGCCGCGCCCTTTTCCTCGTGGAAGGATCCCGCCGCCTGGATGCGCTCCTGGTACCGCAACGCCACTCTCATCTGGCTCGACGTGCTCGCGGAGATGGAGGCCGCCGAGACCCAGGAACGCTCCATGCTCGCCAATTTCCGTGACTGGCGCGCGCGCCTCTCCAACGCCGAGTTCACCGTCGCCCGCGATCTCGTCTTCCTGCGCAATCCGGCCGAGCTCGACTCCGACGCCGAGCTGCCCCTGCGTCTGTTCCAGTTCGTCGCCCGCCACAACGTTGCCCCGGCGCGCCAGACCGAGCAGCGCATCTCCTCGCACGTCCTCCAGTGGACCCAGATCTACGCCGCGCATCCCCCGCCGGCCCGCTGGTGGCGCGAGTTCCTCTCCCTGCCCTTCGTCTCGCTCGCCCTGCGCTCGATGCGCGCCTGCGGCTTCCTCCCCGCCATCCTCCCGGAGTGGGAACGCCTGGAGCATCTCGTCGTGCGCGACTTCTACCACCACTACACCGTCGACGAGCACACCATCGTCACCCTCGAGTCGCTCGAGGAACTCGCCGGCGTCAAGGAAGGCCCGACCCGACCGCTCGCAACGCTGCTCGAAGAGAGCCACGCCGACCTGTGGCTGCTGCGCCTGGCGCTGCTGCTGCACGATCTGGGAAAAGGCTCGGGCGGCAATCACGAGATCATCTCGCTGCGGCTGGCCCAGGGCATTGTCAGCCGCGCCGCCATTGCGGATCCCGAGGCCTCGACCATCCTGTTTCTGATTCAGCACCACCTCGCGCTCTCCTCGCTGCTGCAGAGCCGCGACCTCTCCGACCCCGCCACGGCGCGCCAGGCCGCCGCCCTCGCCGGAACCGAGGAACGCCTGCGCCTGTTGACTCTGATGACGCTGGCCGATATCAATGCCGTCAACCCGTCGGCGCTGACGCCCTGGCGGATCGCGCAGATCTGGCGCCTCTATCTCGTCACCCAACGCGAGTTGAACCGCGAGCTTGGCGAGCCGCTCGAGCCCGAGGCCCCGGCGGTCGCGCCCGGCACGAATCCGTTATTGGAAGAATTCCTCGACGGGCTGCCCAAGCGTTATCTATTCACCCATACGCCCGAGCAGGCCGCCGCCCAGGCCCAGCTCTACGCCGCCGCGCGTGAGCACGGCGCCGCCGTGAAAATCGAAAAACGCGAAGGCTTCTATCACCTTCTGCTGGTCGCGCGCGACCGCCCGTTCCTGTTCGCCTCCGTCGCCGGCGGCCTCTCCAGCTTCAACCTGAACATCCTCAAGGCCGAGGCCTTCCACAACCGCCACGGCTACATCGCCGACGGCTTTGTCTTTTCCGACCCCGGCCGCAATCTGGAGTTGAATCCCACTGAAATCGAGCGTCTGCGCGTCTTGCTTGAGAAGATCGTGCTGGGGCAGGTGCGCGTCGAGCCGCTCCTGCGCGCCCGTCCCGTGAAGGCCGCGCCCTCGCGCTCCGGCGCCGTGCGCCCCGCGGTGACTCTCGATGCCGCCACCTCCGAGTCCGCCACGCTGTTCGAGGTTGTCGCTCAGGACCGTCCCGGTCTTCTCTATGGCCTCGCTTCGGCCATCTCCCGCGCCGGCTGCAATATCGAGGTGGTGCTGGTCAATACCGAGGCGCATCGCGCCATCGACGTATTTCACGTCACCAAGGACGGCCGCACATTGAGCGGCCACGATGCCGCGCGCGTCCGCGACGGCTTGCTGGCCGCCGCCACAGGCGCGCCGGCGCCAGCCGAGTGAGCGTCGCGGAGATTACCTCGCGGTTGCGGCCGCGGCCACTTCGCGCAACGCCCCCAGCGCCGTCAGGCACTGCTCCCGCGTCACGTCGTAGTGCGTCACCGCGCGCATTCTCCGTCTGTCGATCGGATTGATCAACACGCCCCGGTCCTGCAGCGACGAGCTGATCTGCGCGCCCGTCAGCCCCGTTCCCGAGACATCGAACACGACAATGTTCGTGTGCGTTTTTTCCGGCCGTGCCTGGATGCCCGGCGTGGCCGCCAGGGCTTGCGCCAGCAGCTTCGCGTTGGCATGGTCTTCCCCCAGCCGCTTCGGCATCTCCTCCAGCGCGATCAGGCCCGCCGCCGCCAGCACGCCCACCTGCCGCATCCCGCCGCCCAGGCGTTTGCGGTACAGCCGCCCTTTGTCGATCAGCTCCTTCGGCCCCGCCAGCAGCGACCCCGCCGGCGCACCCAGGCCCTTCGACAGGCAGAACATCACCGTGTCGGCCTTCTGGCACAGCTCGTTCACCGGGCGCCCCGCGGCCGTGGCCGCATTGAAGATGCGCGCTCCGTACAGGTGCACTCTCAGCCCCCGCCCGTGCGCCTGCTCGCAGATCTCGTCGAAGACCTCCTGGGAATACACCGTCCCGCCGCCCATGTTGTGCGTGTTTTCCAGTTCGATGCATCCCGTCGGCGCCGCGTGCGGGCCCAGCGGCCGCACCTGCGGCGCGATCTGGTCCCACGTCAGGATGCCGTCCTCGCCGTCGACCGTGCGAATCAGGCAGCCCGAGAACCACGCCGTCATCGACAGCTCGTAGTTCAGCAGGTGGCCCTGCGCGTCGCAGATCACCTCCTGGCCCGGCTCCGTCAGCAGCTTGATCCCGATCGTGTTGCCCATCGTGCCCGTGGGCACGAACAGCGCCGCTTCCTTGCCTACGATCTCCGCCGCCCGCCGCTCCAGGCGATTCACCGTCGGGTCTTCGCCGTAGACGTCGTCGCCGACTTCGGCGCGGAACATCGCCTCCCGCATGGCCGGCGTGGGCCGCGTCACCGTGTCGCTTCTCAGGTCGATCAATTGGTTGGACATGGGGTTCCTACAAACTCCTGGAAAACTTCATTCGACACCAGCACCCCGCGCTGCGTCAGCCGCACCCGTTCGCCGATCTCCTCGAGCAGGCCCGCCTTCACCAGCCGCGCGATCTCCTCCGCGTAGCGGCTGCGCTCCTCCGCGGTCGGCGCGATGCCTTCCATCAGCCTCAATCCGACGAAGAATCGCTCTTCGTGCGGCACCGCCGTCGTCTCTTCCGTTCGTGCGCTCTCGCCGCGCTTCCAGCGTGCCACGTAGTCGGTCGCCGTTTCGGTGTTCTGCCCGCGCACCGTCCCGGTCAGACTGTGGGCGTCGGCGCCGAAACCCAGGTACGGCTCCAGCCGCCAGTACTTCAGGTTGTGCCGCGACTCGTGCCCCGGCAGCGCGAAGTTCGAGATCTCGTAACGCCTCAAGCCCATCGCCCCCAGGCGTTCCAGCGCCTCTTCGTACAGCGTCACCACGTCGTCTTCGTGCGGCACCAGGCGCGCTCCATAGCGCGAGCCGCCGGCCAGCAGTTCGTTCCCCAACCGGCTGTCTTCGTCGATCTCCAGCATGTAGACCGAAACGTGTGGCGGCGCCAGCCGTTCGACCCATACCAGCGACTCGCGCCAGCTCTCCTCGGTCTGCCCCGGCAGCCCCGCGATCAGGTCGATGTTGATCTCCTCGATGCCGCACTCCCGCAGCAGCGCCACGTCCTGCGCCACCCCGCCCGCCGTGTGCCGCCG
>JBEKHU010000353.1:0-4640 GCA_050012115.1 Bryobacteraceae bacterium
CGTCGAGCCGACAGAAGACGAGCAAAGAATGGCGGCTGAATTCGAGTTGGCCGCGCAACGCGCCGGGCTGGGCTTCGACGCCGGCGAAAGTCAGTTGTGCACTATTCTGATCTGCCGGTCGACGCCGCTGTTGTTAACCGGCGACAAGAAAGCCATTCACGCCATTGAACAACTACTGGATTCAGAAAGTCGACTCGTGGCGCTCTGCGGAAGGGTCAGGTGCCTTGAGCAGTTGGTTCTTGATATCTTCTCGGCCAGCCCGAACCCCGACACCTTGCGAACTGCGATCTGCTCTGAGGCCGAGGTCGACAAGACTCTCGCGATCTGCTTTAGTTGCCATTGCGATGGATCGGGGTTGGATTATGCCGAAGGCTTGAAGAGCTACCTCGCGGATCTCCAGCGACGAGCGCCGCGAGTTCTCGGCGGCTAACGGTTTCGAACGTAGACCGCATGCGGCGCGACTAACTCCGCAACCCAGCCAATGTGAACCGGTTGCACCGCCTCGAACCCCGGGGCGCTTTCCTCGACGATCTCCAGGCAAGCTTTATCGACCCTGCCGGCGATGTATTTGCTGCCTGTGGCGCCCATGCTGGTGCCCAGTGCCACTTTCGTCCGATCCAGCGGAAGCTCGAACTCCTCTTGTCGGAGATTCTTGATTAGCAACGCATAACGGGAACCAAGCACCTTCACCCCTTTGGGGATCGGAACCCAGTTGCTTCCGTCGGCTGAGTACTCAACTGCCGCAATCTGCTCGGCGAAGTGTTTTGATTCCATCGGCTGCATGCACAGGTAAATCACGCCGCCCTGCCGCTCAAACTTCCTGGCGAAGGGCTGAACCATCGTCTGTGGATGGCACGTATTCCCTCCGTATCCCCAGAAAGCCAATCCGGCATCTTCAATTTCCTTCGTCTTCCGGGCAATGATGTCCTCGATCGACTCCCTCGCGTGAGTACCTACCTTCATGTAGAGAAGGCCTTGACCCGGCCTGATTATTCCTGGCATTGGTTCGCCCCCCACCTCTCAAAGGAATACTCGTCTTCAGGAGCTTTACCGTAATCCAGTCGCTTTTTCTCGCGAACGTACCTGACACTGGGTGGATTGTCGCGCCCGTAGAAGTGCTCAAGGCGAGCAGCATCCGTGATCGCCACACTCGGACTTGTCGGCTTGCCCCCTGGCAAGGCCTTGAAGATCAAGTTGCACGACTTGAGGTTCGGCGCATCATCGAGGTGGTAGGAGTGCAGCCGCGGCACCATCCGCTGGACGAAGAAGCCGGAGGATAGGGCATACGCTTGAACATTGGCGAGCACTCGCTTCGGCCACTCCAGGTCTGCATCATCTGCGATCACGACCATCCCTTCCCCCGCATAACTTGTGGCTTCCATGCCCCGCTGCATGAAGACCTTGACGCTTTCGCCGTCGTTGCTGGCGCCCCACGGTGGATTGGTATAGAAGCAGTCGAAATGAATCGGCCCTGGAAATGGATCTAAACAGTTGTACAAGTGCGCGCTGAGGCACTCGAGTCGTTCGGCGTCAGCGAATCGGCTCACCGCGCCACAGATGCGTTCGTCGAAATCAAAGACGACGATTTCCGAGGGGCCGTAAGAGATAATGTGTCGCTCCTTAAGATAGGCGACACAGACGCTGATTGCATCTCCGTCGCCGATAAAGGCGAGACGCTTTCGATCGGCCCACTTTGCGACAAATTCGCTCTGGAGGACCATATCGCCGGTCTTCATGTAGATTTGGTCGAGTTCCCTGAGGGGTCGAGGCCGGTTCTGCACCACGTCTGAGATGGCGTTGATTGCGGACCGAAGATCGATCTCCTTCTGGTCAGCCATGCGTTAAATCATAGCGCACAGCACTGTGGTGTGCTCCTTCTTCGACGGTGGCCGATTGTGGCCCTGTCCGCTCTGCCCTGATTTCAGCACCGGAAGAGAATCTGCTACAAGATTGGGAAAAGCGATGAGCTGAGCATTGGAGCCGTGTCGTGCGCGCCAGGTTTCTTCATTGCAGGATCCACGTGGCGTGCCCCGCGTCCTCCAGATTGGGGTGAGAACTTCCGCCGTCGGGCGCCGGGACTGCACTCGGCTGTTCAACCGTATTGGTCGCGTCCGCCAGCCTCTGCTGGATGCGCCGCGTCAGTTCGTTCTGGCGCTCGGGCGCGACGAACGGGTAGTCGCCCGTCATCTCCAGATCGATTTGGCCGGCGGTCTCCGCGGCCTCGATGGGGCTGCCGCCGACCTGTTGCCGCCACGTGATGTGGGCGCGGCGGTAGGAGTACCCCAACCCAGGGAAGTCGCAGCTTTCTTCCTGGGCAGCCTGGTGGAGCGCATCGCGCACGCCCGAGTCCCAGAGCGGCTTGTCCTGGGATCGCTTCTGATGAAACACCCAGGCATCCGGCTCGGCGGCATCCTTGGCCGCTTTCTCGCGGAAGCGCGCGGTGAGGTCGCCGATGCCCAACGTGCGGCGGCTGTCCTCCCTCTTTGGGCGACCGACGTCCTGATCCCCACACGTTGCTTGATCTTGATACTGGCAGCCACCAGGTTCAGTTGCTTTTGCTGGAGGCCCGAGACGGGGTAGGGCGCGATGGGCATCATCCTTATAAGGAAACGAAATGTTGTCGTCTCCAGCGAACAACAAGCGTGCAAAACGACGCCCACGCTGCCCAATCTCGCCAACTCATTGAATCTGGCGGCCTGGTAGTGGGCAGAATCGAAATCCACACGGAGCCCATGACTGCCCATGCATCAAGTGTGGTTTGGACTCCAGTTGGACGCCAGCGCGCACGCTCCTGGCTAGCAGTTGGGCTGTAAGTGTCTGAGGGGGTTTGGTGGACCTGGTCGGGTTCGAACCGACGACCTCTTCCATGCCATTTGAGAAATATCAATCGCTTACAGCCATTCTTGCCAGAAACAACGGACTTAGCCGAAGGCGATTGGGACGCTATTGGACGCCACGGGGCGGCTTTTCAGGGTTTGGACTCCACACGGACTCCAGGACTCTACAGCAAGAACTGGTTGCCGATGTGCTCTCGCGAGCGGTTGCAGGTGGCTCTGTCTGTCTTCTGGCGGAAAAGAAAACACTGGGTTCCAAAAGACGATGCCCATGTGAAGCGCTGGCGAGGCTCGAAGTTCGAGCGTGGTGTGACGGTCGGGTCCCACCGCCAATCCTTCGAGGAGAGGGAGGGGTGCATTCTCTGTTCTGCATCTCGTCCGAGACCGGGATCGAGACTAGCGTCCGGCGACCGCGATGAGGCGTACCGGTCCGAGTAGCCCCGAGGGCAGCAGCGGCGATTTGGCGTTGTATGGCTTCACGTCGGCGAAGGTGTATTTCGTAGCGCCGGGCTGCTCGTCGCCGATCATGCGATTGACCCAGGCGTTGACGACCTGGACCTCGAGCTTGTTGTCACCAGGGTGGAGCGCGGTGGTCAGGTCGACGCGGAAGGGCGCGTGCCAGACGACGCCCAGCGAATGGCCGTTCAACGTGACCGAGGCGAGGTTCTTCACGTCGCCGAGGTCGAGCCAGAGGCGGCCGCGGGCGGCGGACCAACCGGCGGGCGTTTTGAAGGACATTTGGTAGGTGGCCGAGCCGGAGAAGTAGCGGATGCCGGGGTCGGCACTCTCGTTCCAGGGCGTGAGCTTGTCGAACTTCGCCATAGCGGGAGCGCCGCGGCCGGGCTGGAAGCTGACGTCCCATGTGGCGTCGAGCGTGGCGAGTTGGGTCTCGACCGGGGTGGGAAGCTCGCGCATGGGGAGCTTGGCGGGCTCGCGGAATACCACGAAGACGGTTCCCCAAGGCTCGAGATGGAGGGGCACGGTGGTGCGACCATTTTGAATGCTGTACGAGGCCGGCTGGTTCTTGCCCGTTTCGGCGTACCAGAGTTCAGGCGCAAAGCCGGAGACGCGGAAGGTGGCGTCGAGGGAGACTTCGTTGTCGCTGCGATTGTCGACGAAATAGAGGTCGCCGTGGTCGAGAATGCGGTGGACGAAGCGAACCGGGCCCGCGGGTCCGCCGGCAGCGGAAGCAGGCTGAGGGTCGAAGTCCGGCGCGAGGGCGAGGGCCTGGAGCGCGGCGGCGGCGTTGGAGGCCGCGTAGACGCGGCCCTGACCGAGGGTGTGGATGCCGGTACCATCGCCAAAGAGCTCGTCGTTCAGGCGGCGGAACTCGGCCGTGTCGTCGGCAAGGCTCGGCGTTCCCACCGGCTTGGCGCCGCAGACGACGGCACCGGCGCGTACCAGCGCGTGGAGGGCGCGCAGCACCGGCAGCGACATGTATCTGCTGTAGGCATCGAGCGCAAGCAGGCGGTAGCGCATGCCGGAGCGCGTGGCGATGGCGCCGTCTTCGACGTGGAGGGCGTGGATGAGGGCGTCGGCGTTGAGGTAATCGAAGTTGTAACCGGCGGGCACGTCGGGCGCTTTGCGGTCGAAGAGCGCGGTGAGATTGGAATCCTCACCGTAGAAGTAGAGCAGGTCGGCGGCGAAGCGGCCCTGCTGGAGGAGGTACGAGGAGCGGGCGAGGTAGTCGATCCAGGGAGCGGCGAGTTCGGCCCAGGTCTCGTTGCGGTTGAACCACTGGCCGAACGGGCTTAGGGTCAGGCCGGGCGCCTTATCGACCAGCGGCTGGTGCGCGGACTCGTGAAT
>JBEKHU010000354.1:0-4637 GCA_050012115.1 Bryobacteraceae bacterium
GCGGCTGCGCTGCTTCACGCGCGCGCCCGTGTTTTCGCTGATGTTCGCCACCTACGCGGCGATGCTGTGCCTGGCCACCCTGCTGCGCATGGGCATGCTGGACTGGCTGGACCACGATCCGGGCCGGTTCTATTTCGACCTGCTCCCATGCGCGGCGCTGTTCCTGGTCGCCGGGTACGTCTTCGAACGCGCGCGGCGGGCGGACGACTCGCGCTATTTCTACCCCTTTGCGGTGGCCTTCATCTGGGGGGCGCTGAGCGGAGTGGCAGTGTTCCATGAGCCGTATGCCAAGTGGTTGAACACGGCGGCTCCCTGGACCCGCGGCCAGATCGAGTACCTGTTCATCATCAACGCGGGCATCTACTTCACAATCGACCGGCTGTGCAGGCTGCAATCGTGGCCGCAATTGCGGCTCGTCGGCCACGCCTTCCGTTTCGTCATCCCAGGCCACGTGATGACGTCGCTGCTGCTGCTCGGCATCAACGCTGAATCGCCGGCGGAGGCCCGCACGTTCGAGTGGCTGCTGCCCGCGGTCGCCTGTGTGTTCGTGTTTGCCAGTATTCCGCGCCAGATGAAGAACTTCTTCGCCAGCGGGCTGCTGTTCTTCGCCATCGGCGCGTACCGTTTACAGCAGAAGGTCTTCCCCGGCCGGGCATTCTGGCCGATCATGCTGCTGATTATCGGCCTGGTTCTGATGCAGTTAGCCGTCAACTACGCGCCCCTCAGAGTGCTGCTGGCCCGCAGCTTGAAAAAATTCCGCCTGCCGTAGTGCAATCCTGGCCATCCCGCGACGCTATCCCTGTTTAGAGGCTGACTTCGAGGCGGTTCGAGCCGCACGACAGCAGCGCGAAAGGAAGCGGAGAAATGTTGAAGACCAATCTGGTTCTGCTGCTATTGGCAATGGTTGCGTCGACCGGATGCGTAAAGGTGGTGTCGCTGCATCCGCTCGTGGAACCGAAGGATAAGGATGCTGTTTTCCTTCCCGAGTTGGTAGGGACCTGGGGCGATCCCGATCCGCAGGGGGACAAGAGTCAGTATGTAGTGACTCACGATGAGTCCAGCTATTCCGTGACGGTGAAACCCAAGGCGGACAACAAAGACTGGCCGCAAAAGGAAGTCACTCTCACCATGCAGTTGGTGAAGGCGGGCGGCCAGTACCTGCTGGACGTCAATTGTCCCAGCGACGACCCAGGAGTGCCGGTCCATATATTCATCCGACTGCGGTTGGAGCGGGATTCCGTCTGGGTGGCCATGATGGACAGCGATTGGCTCCAGGAGCAGATCAAGAACGGCATGATGCTACGTCATGAAGTGCTGACGGAGGATAGCGGCAGGATCCTGCTGACCGGGCCGTCCAGCGAACTGCGGAGCTTTCTACTGCCGTATGTCAACGATGACAGATCGTTCCAAGAGGAAGGCGAGTTGAGGCGAATCAACTGAGGGAAGCCGCCGCTGCAAAGGTGCTGCGGACCGGCCAGGAATTCAATATGATGGCAAGACCCGCGCGGATCGGCATGCGATTCTGATGCCGCCGCTGGCGGTTGCGGCCGGGCATCGAGTTCCGCCGACGATGAGTCGCGGAGATTCACGTGCCTTTATCTGAGATGGAGACTAGATTGGCCCTGGGTTGGGTTGCGGCGAACACGCTTGCATGGTCGATTGCCGTCGTATCCGTGGCGCCCCTGCTGTTGGTGACGCTCCGGCATCCGAAGGCGCGAAAGGAGGCCCGGTGAAACCAATTCGCCAGCTTGCCGTTCTGCTCCTCATCGCCGCCGTCTCGGGCGGCTGCTCGTTTAAGAGAATCGCGGTGAATAAGATCGGCAATGTGCTTAGTTCGGGCGGGTCGACATTCGAAACGGACGACGACCCCGAACTGGTGGGGCAGGCGTTGCCCTTCGGACTGAAGTTGATGGAGAGCCTGCTGGCGGAGTCGCCCAAGCACAAAGGGCTGCTGCTGGCGACGTGCAGCGGGTTCACCGAGTATGCCTACGTGTTCGTGGAACAGCCGGCCGACCAGTTGATGACGGAGAACCTGGACCGGAGCCGGGAATTGCGGGCGCGGGCGCGGCGGCTGTATCTGCGGGCGCGGGGCTACGGGATGCGCGGCCTGGAGGCGGGGCATCCGGGCTTCACGGAGGCGCTAGAAGAGAATCCCGAGGCGGCGCTCAAGCGCATTCAGAAGAAGGATGTGCCGCTGCTGTACTGGAGCGCTGCGGCGAGCGGTCTGGCGATTGCGAGTTCGAAAGACGACCCGCACATGATGGCCAAGCTGCCGACGGTGGAGGCGATGATCCGGCGCGTGCTCGAACTGGACGAAGGCTGGAATGGAGGGGCGGCACACGCCTTTCTAATCAGCATCGAAAGCGCGCGGGTGGGTGGCAAACCGGAGGAATCACAGCAGCGGATGAAGGAGCATTTCGAGAGCGCGCTGCAGTTCAGCAAGGGGCAGAATGCGAGCCTTCTCGTGTCCTACGCGGAAGCGGCGTCGGTGCAGGCGCAGAACGTGGGCGAATTCAAGGAACTGCTGGAGAAGGCGCTGGCGATCGATCCCGATGCACGGCCGGACGAGAGGCTGGCCAATCTGATCGCACAGCGCCGCGCGCGCTGGCTGCTCAGCCATACGGATGAGTTGTTCGTGGATACGCCGGCGAAATAGGGTCGCGCCCGAGGGAGGAAGGGACACATGAAGAGACGGTTCTTGGTTGCGTGGCTGGCCGTGGCCGGGCTGCAGACGGCGGCGGTGGCGCAGACGAGCGTCATCCGCATGGGCACGCTGGCGCCGAAGGACTCGCCGTGGCACCACATTCTACTGAAGATCGGCGAGAAGTGGCGTGATTCCACGGGAGGCCGGGTCAAGCTGATCGTGTACGAGGGCGGCAAACTGGGTGACGAGCCGAGCGTAGTGAACAAAATGCGTATCGGGCAGATCCAGGCGGCCGCGTTATCGGCGGGACTGGGCGACATTGAGCCGGCGGTGAAATGCCTGCAACTGCCGATGATGTTCCGGAACTACGAGGAGCTGGACTATGTCCGCGACCGCATGTCGCCGAGGCTCGAAAAGATGATCGAGGGCCGCGGGTTCATCGTACTCAACTGGGGCGATGTGGGCTGGGTGTACTTCTTCACGACCAAGCCGGCGCTGCACATGGACGAGATGCGGAAGCTGAAGCTGTTCACGTGGGCGGGGGACAGCGAGGTGCTGCAGTTGTGGAAGACAAACGGTTTCAATGCCATCCCGCTGGCAGCCACGGACATCGGCAGCGGCCTGACGACGGGGCTGATCGAGGCTCTGCCGACGGCGGCGCTGTATGCCGAGCTCAACCAGACCTACAAGATCGCGAATTACATGAACGACATCCGCTGGGCGCCATTCCTGGGCGCGACCGTAATCTACAAAGCCGCCTGGGAGCGCATTGCGGAGGGAGATCGCAAGACGATGATGGAGGCCGCGCGCATGGAGAGCGCGAATCTGCGCGGCAAGATCCGGCAGATGGGCGAGGAAGCGATCGCCGCGATGCGGGAAGACAAGCAGAACAAGTTCAAAGTGCTGCACGCGGACGAGGCAACGGTCAACGAATGGCGTCAGAAATGCGAGGCGGTGAATCCCCAGCTGCGCGGAAAGATGGTGCCGGCCGATCTGTTTGACGAAGTGGTGCGGCTGCGCGACGAATACCGCGCCCGGCCGGCCGGCGCAGGCAGGGCAGCGCCGGGGACAAGCCGATGACGGCGCCGGCGGAAGCAGTAGTAGCCGAAGGCGAAGGCGGCACGGCCGCCCAGCCGGCGACATTGCCTCTGCGCCTGGCATGGGGCGCCGAGGAGATTCTGCTGGTCACGGTGCTGACGTTGATGTGCGCGCTGCCGCTGACGGAGATCGTCTCGCGTCAACTGGGCATCGCGGGCATCAACGGCTCGACGGTATTCGTGCAGCACCTGACGCTGTGGACCGCGTTCCTGGGGGCGGCCCTGGCGGCGCGTTCGAACCGGCTGCTGGCGATGTCGGCCAACACGTTTCTCCCGGAACGCTGGAAGGAGCCGGCGCGCAACCTGACCGGCGCCATCGCGGCCGCGGTTTCTCTGTGCCTGGCTTACGGGAGCTTCCAGTTGGTCCTAGGCACGCGGGAAGGCGGGGTGGTGCTGGCGGCGGGCATTCCGGCCTGGGTGGCACAGTTGATGATGCCGCTGGGCCTGCTACTGGTCGCGTTCCGGCTGGTGTGGCACACGCCGAAACGCTGGCTGGCGTTGTGCGGACTGCTGATTCCGGTGATTCTCGGATTCGCGCCGCAGTACTTTCAGGGCTGGCTGCTGTGGCCGGGCATCGTGGTGCTACTGGTGGCGGCGTTACTGGGCCTGCCGATCTTCGCCACGCTGGGCGGCATCGCGCTGCTACTGTTTTTCGGTGACGGACTGCCGGCGGCGTCGGCGCCGGTGGAGACCTACGCGCTGGTGGTGAACCCGATGCTGCCGTCGCTGCCGCTGTTCACCTTCGCCGGATACATTCTGGTGGAAGGCGGAGCGAGCCGGCGGCTGCTGCGTGTTTACAGCGCATTGCTGGGGTGGATGCCGGGCGGGCTGACGATCACGACCGCGGTGGTTTGCGCGATCTTCACGTGGGCCGGTTCGGGGGTCACGATCATGTC
>JBEKHU010000355.1:0-4634 GCA_050012115.1 Bryobacteraceae bacterium
CCTCTTTCGATCGGCCGCGCGCTATCGACACGATCGTCTACGGCGGTCTCGTGGCCGGGCTGCTAGAGGTGCTGGATAGCGTAGTGGTCTTCGGTTTCCAGGGGCGCGACCCGATCGAGCTTCTACAGTACATTGCCAGCGGAGCGATGGGGCCGGACGCATTCTCGGGCGGATATGAGACGGCCGCGGTCGGAACGGCCTTTCACTTCCTGATCGCCTTCGTGACAGCCGCCGTCTATTACGAAGCCAGCCGGCTCCTGCCGGCGCTCTGCAGGCGGCCAGCCGTGTGGGGGCCCATCTTTGGCGTCGGCGCGTACTTCTTTATGAACTACGGAGTGCTGCCATTCACGGCCGTCTCCAAAACCCCTTTCTCCATTGCCCTGCTCCTGAACGGTATCATTGGACACGCGGTTCTGGTGGGTCTCCCGATTGCCCTGTTTGCCAGAAACTCGGCTCACCCGCGCCGGACTGGACTTTGAGCGAGTGCGGTTGGAGTGATGGCGGCTGCAACTACAACTCAGAGAGAAGTGGCAAAGGCCGCGAGCATCTGCCGGAGCGCGTGGCCGCGGTGGCTGACTTCCATCTTCCTGGCCGCTTCGACGTCACCGAAGGTGCAGCCGAAGGGCTCGTAGTAGAACAGGGGGTCGTAGCCAAAGCCCCGTGGGCCGCGCTCCTCATCGATGATCCGGCCTTCGACAGCTCCGCGAAACGTCCCCAGCAGTTTTCCCTGCTGCGCCAGCGCGATGAAGCAGACGAAACGCGCCGTGCGGTCCGTCTTCTCTCGAACGCGTGTCAGCAGCAGCCGGTTGTTCTCCTTGTCGGTCGCGTGCGGCCCCGCATATCTTGCCGAGCGAATGCCCGGTTCGCCGCCGAGGGCATCGACTTCCAACCCCGAGTCGTCCGCAAATATCGGCTCTTCGCAGAAGACGCTGTAGTAGAGCGCCTTTTCGATCGCATTCTCCTCGAAGCTTTCGCCCTCTTCCTCTGGCGGCACGATCTTCTTCAGATCGTCAAGCGGCTGGATCTCCACATCGGTGAAGCCGAAGTGCGCGGCCGCCACGCGAAACTCGTTCAGTTTGCCGGGATTCGTCGTGGCGCAACGCAGTATCGGCATTTGAGGGCTCACTGGATCCCGAGCGCAACGCGCTGCGCGGCGAACAGTTCCACCAGGCCCTTGCGCGCGAAGCCGATCATCTCGGCCAGGCGCTCCTCGCGGAAAGTCGCCTTCTCACCCGTTGCCTGCAATTCGACAAACTCGCCCGCGCCGGTCATCACCACGTTCACGTCAACCTCGGCCTGCGAGTCTTCCTCGTAGCACAGATCGAGCAGAGCAGTCTCCTCCACAATGCCAACGCTCGTGGCCGCGACCTGGTCACGCAGCGGGTTCCGCTTCAACCTGCCGAATTCCATCATCTTCTTCGTGGCCAGGGCGAGGGCGACGTAACCGCCCGTGATGGACGCGGTGCGCGTTCCGCCATCGGCCTGCAGCACGTCGCAATCGACGATCAACGTCCGCTCGCCGAGCGCCTCCATGTCGACCACGGAGCGCAGCGAACGCCCGATGAGCCGCTGAATCTCCATCGTGCGTCCGGATGGGCGGCCTTTCGTCACCTCGCGCGGACTGCGTTCAGCCGTGGCACGCGGCAGCATGGAGTATTCCGCTGTCACCCATCCCCGACCGGAGTTCCGCAGAAAGCTCGGCACCGTCTCCTCGACGCTCGCGGCGCACAATACGCGCGTGTTCCCCACTTCGATCAGGACTGATCCTTCCGCCGTCAGGAGATAACCCGTCGTCATTGTAATGGGACGCAATGCATCCTCAGCCCGGCCATCGTTGCGAAGCATTTGGTTTGGACCTCCGTGCACGGATCAGCTGCGCGCAATCGAATAGTACAACAACAAGGAAATCAGAAGGAGGGTGGAGACGACCAACAGGATGCAGCCCAGGCCTCCCGAGACGCCTGGTTTGGCCAGATGGCTGGGCTTCGACTTTTTGGCCCCTGCCGGCTTGAGCTTGGCCATAAACCCCAATGTAACATCCGCCCCGCAATCAGCCGCACCTGCCGCGCGCATATGATGGTTTCGTCATGCGTTTGCCATCCCTCCTCACACTCCTGTTCCCGGCGCTCACCTGTCTTCCGGCCCAGGTGGCCCCACTGCGCGCGCCGGCCGTCCCGCTTGTCACACACGATCCTTACTTCAGCGTGTGGTCGTTCGACGACAAGCTCACCAGTGACGCCACGCGTCACTGGACCGGCGCGCCGCAGCCGCTGAATGGTCTCATCCGCATCGACGGCAAGACCTATCGGTTCGCCGGGGTCGAACCATCGAAGTTGCAGCGGTTGGAACAGACGAGCCTGAAGATCACGCTGACATCCACGCGCTACGAGTTCGCCGGCTCGGGAGTGCGGCTGGCGCTGACCTTCCTGACGCCCGCGCTGGCCGACGACCTCGATCTGCTCTCGCGGCCTGTCACCTACATTCGCTTTGAAGTGAACAGCGCTGACGGCAGCCCGCACGAAGTGCAACTCGAGTTTGACGCTTCTGCGCAGATCGCCGTGAATACGCCGGACCAGCGCGTGAATCTCGGCCGTTACGAGTTCGGACAAGTGACGGCGTTGCGGGCATCGGCCGCGGATCAGAAGGTCCTGGCGCGGACGGGCGACAACCTGCGCATCGAGTGGGGGTCGCTCTATCTGGCCATACCCCATCTCCAGGCGGGCGCCGGCTCGCGCTTGATGTTGCGGTCGGGCCGCACGCTCTTCATAAAGAACGCGAATCTGCCTGAACGCGATCTTTCGGACCAGCCCGGGCCCCCCGAGCAGGACATGCCGGTGCTGGCCGTGGCTTTCGATTTCGGTAGGGTCGGCGACGTCGGGCAGGAGCGGATGGTCGTGCTGGCCTACGACGACGTCTGGTCGATCGAATACCTGAACCGGCGCCTGCGTCCGCTGTGGAGGCAGCGCGGATTCGATATTGCAGGGCTGCTGGATGCCGCGGCGGCGGAGTATCCGCGCATCGTGGAACGAGCCCGCCAGTTCGACGCGGAGCTCACCGCCGACCTGGTCAAGAGCGGCGGTCCGGAATACGCGGCTCTCGCCACCCTCGCATACCGTCAGGCCATCGCCGCGCACAAGCTCGTCGCCGACGTCGACGGTACGCCTCTGTTGTTCCCCAAGGAGAACTTCTCGAACGGCTGCATCGCGACGGTGGACGTCATCTATCCCAGCGCGCCGCTGTTTCTGCTGGTCAATCCGGCACTGTTAAAAGGCATGCTGCGGCCGGTTCTGGATTACGCATCTTTGCCCCGCTGGCACTGGCCTTTCGCGCCGCACGATCTCGGAACGTATCCGCTCGCCAACGGACAGGTCTATGGCGGCGGCGAGCTCACGGAAGAGGACCAGATGCCCATCGAGGAAAGCGGCAACATGCTGATCCTGCTCGGGGCTCTGGCGCACATCGAAGGCAACGCTGACTTTGCGCTGCACTACTGGCCGCAGCTCGTCCGCTGGGCCGAGTACCTGCGCGAGAAAGGCATGGATCCCGAAAACCAGCTCTCGACGGACGACTTTGCCGGGCACCTCGCGCACAACACGAACCTTTCGATCAAGGCGATCCTCGGGCTGCGCGCCTTCGCGGAGATCGCGAAGCTCGGCGGCCGGACCGACGTCGCGGCGCGCTACGAGACGATCGCCAGGGACATGGCCGCGCAATGGCCGCGCATGGCGGACGACGGCGATCACTACAAACTCGCGTTTGACAAGCCCGGCACATGGAGCCAGAAGTACAACCTCGTCTGGGACCGTCTGCTTGGCTACAACCTCTTCTCGCCGGAGATTGCCCGCAAGGAAGTCGCCTACTACCTGACAAAGCTGAATGCCTACGGCCTGCCACTCGACAACCGCAAGACGTACACGAAGCTCGACTGGATCGTCTGGACATCCTGCCTCGCCGGGAAGGATGCGGATTTCCGCCGGCTGATCGCGCCGTCCTACCGCTGGATGAACGAAACGCCCACGCGCGTTCCGCTCACGGACTGGTACGAAACGACCGACGGCCGGCAGGTCGGGTTTCAGGCGCGCTCCGTCGTCGGCGGGTTGTTCATCTCTTTGTTACGAGATCCGGAGCTGTGGAAGAAGTGGGCCAGTCGCGGAATCGTGGAAACAAAGGAAGAAGTTCCCCACTGACCGCCACGGGGCCTTCTCGGGCTGCAACTTCGCAGCCGCGCGCCCGATCATGGTCTCCTCGGAGACATCGCAGGACAGCGCAAGAACCGCCGCGCCCAACTGTCGGGCGTCAGCAGATTTGCCGCGCCGCACGATGGGCAGGGATAGACCGGAAAGATCAGAAAGCGCCTCTGCGATCGCGACCTGAGAATGGCCTCCGGGTGTCCCGCGCCGCAACGGACGCAGACGTTGGTCCACGCATCGAGTGGAACAGGCGTGAGGGAATACCCGAAGAATGAGTACCAGCCATACAGGCTGAGACGAGTTCCCAATACCCGGTCCAACAATCGGAAACTATAATTCAGCACCACCAGGAACCATTCCGAACCGTCTAGGAACAGCGCCATCCTCCTGAGCCGCAAGGCCGGAAGGTTGTGCCGGTTGAGGAATGCCAGCGAGGAGAACAGC
>JBEKHU010000356.1:0-5081 GCA_050012115.1 Bryobacteraceae bacterium
GAATCGGCTTTCTGAACGCGCCGCAACTCCTCGACGGCCGCCGACAGCCGCGGCGCGTTCTTGGGCTCGATGGGGATCTCTTCGCCGGCGTGCAGCAACTTTTGTCCGCGCACGGAGCTTTGGATGCGGCGGTACTGCTCGGGCTTGATCCCGGTGGCCTGGGCCAGGATGAAATACTGCGGCCCGAACTCCTCCAGCCGCTTGATGATCGAGTTCGCCGTGCCGCGGCTCAGGCCCAGGCGCCGTTTGCAGAACTCTTTCCAGCTCATCTTCAACGCAAGGTATTTCTTGCCGTCCCGAACCTGGCGCAGACATTCGGCGTCGGCGGCGGAACAGCGTCCGGCCAGCTCGGCAAAAGCCTGTTTGCGGCCGAGCCAGGCGGCCACATCAAAGATCGCGTCTTGGTTCGTTTGAATCGCCGTCTCATCGTTCATGGGCGCCCCTTCACTCCGGCAAGAGGGTCAAGCTTGACCTCCTCGCCCTTTTGGAATCAGTAACTTATGGACGCAGAGGACCAAGCTTGACCCTCCTGCCCCTGCTGACCCCACTGTAGCTGGCGCTGTCAAGCATTCCGCCGGGCGCCCGGGGCACAGGCGGGGCAACTGCATGTGCCGATTGAGTCGGGAATATTTCGAGGGCGTGTGAACGGGGTTATGGGCACATCGAGCTTGAACGCGATCGGCAGTCGCAAGCGCGTTTCTCGGTACTGATCGGTCAATCTCCCAGAAGCCGACTTCCTGGGAGTTTGGGCGCACTTCAACGAGATGCGCGTTAGACGGCCATGTGCGATAGCTCTACACTTGGCGACTGCTCGTTACTTAAACCAGAAGAAGTCTGCTACGCTACTGCTTGTGACTGTTGGCTAGCTCTAGCCCTGACGCGGATTTCCACCTGTCAGGCGTAGTGTCTTTTTACCGACTCAGAATCAACTAGAGCGAACAAGTCATGTCAGTGAAGTCATCAGCAGCGGACCCTTGCGCCCGCATTCGAATCGAAAACACCGGTAGCATGGACGAGCGTGCCGCGATTAGGGCCGTTAACGAAGCAGCCTTCGGGGGTGCGTACGAAGCCGATCTCGTCGATCAGTTGCGCGGTAGCGATTACGCTCTTATCTCGCTAGTGGCGGAGATTGAGGGTCGTATCGTTGGTCATATCATGTTCAGCCGAATGTGGATTAACACCGCATCGGGACTATTATCCGCGGTCGCGCTGGCGCCCGTGGCCGTCCTCCCAGGACACCAACGCAAAGGAATTGGCAGTCTTCTCGTCCGGCGTGGGCTGGAACTATTGCGAGGCCGCGACGAAGAGATCCTGATAGTAGTTGGACACCCCGATTACTATCCCAGATTCGGTTTCTCATCAGCGAAAGCTGAGTCGCTCGAAAGCCCTTTCCCACGTGAAGCCTTCATGGCGTTGGAGCTTCGCTTGGGCGTTCTCGATGGAATCGAGGGCGAGGTGGTTTATCCGTCGGTTTTCGGAATCTGATAAGGTGGGGCGTTCGTAGTCGCCGGCAGTCCGACAGATTGCCCGCGATAAACGGCGTAGTGTTTAGCGGTCCACTTGGCCGAAAAGTCGGCAAACCGTCGAAGTGACCGAGAAACGGCGATCTGGGAAGTGTGCCCCGGACGTGCATAGGTACCCGCAAGTCGGGTTGCGACCGCCGATCGGGGTGTCGACCAGTCACAAGAACGCCTGACGCTCATTGCGGGGAAGCGGCGTGCGCGGGACGCGGTTTCACCGTGAAAATCACGGTTTTCACCGTGTTTTGACCGTGAAAAGAGCGGTTTTTTGTGGTGCCGCGTAATCGCGGTGATCTAAAGGACTTAGCGGAATTGCGCGGAAAATGCGCGCACGCCGGGCGCGCAAGTGCTCTATTTTAAAGAACTTACGCGATTTTCACGGTGCTTCACGGTGGATCTATGGCAAGCAAAGGACTTAGTCGAATTTGACGTGCATTTTGGCGAACATTAACACGCGGCACCGTGCGTCACGGTGGATGTATTGCAATGATTGGAGTTACGCACATTAAGGTGCCACATTAACATGCTGCACCGTGCGTCACGGTGGATCTGAGGCAATCAAAGGAGTTATTCACATTAACACGTGCATTTTTGCATCTTCACCGTGTAACTACGGTGTTCTAAAGGACTTATTGAGAATTCGGCGTGTTTCGCCGGGGACGGTGAAATGGCGGTGTTGTGGCGGTGATTTCACGCTATCTTTGCCGGCGGCGGAACCTATGGAAATGACAGGCGCGCGGAACGGAGCCCCAATGAGCCCGCGGCTCGCAAAACCGCATGAAAGTCATCCGATGCTATCAGAAGAGCATTCTTGGCAGCGCTGCGGCGGGCCTGGAGTTTACACGAACGACGGATTGGCCGGGCGGGCCGGTAGCGCATAAAAAAAGGGCGCCGCGATAAGCCGGTCAGACAGGAGGATAAGACCGGGTGCGGCGCCCGTGCTGGCAGGGGGGGGTAGTCAGCGCACTATAGCTTCGACCAAAACCTCCTTGCGGCCCGCGGCGGGCGGCAAAACGATGTTGCCTTCGACCGGCGCGCCATCGACCTTCAGGCTGACGCGATGGCCGGGTCCGGCGCGGCGGATGGAGATGCGGTAGGTGACGCCGCGGAAGATGCGGGTCGCGTCCACCGATTGCCAATGCGAGGGGATCACCGGGGCAATCTCGAGGCCGTCGTAGGCCGGGCGGATGCCGAGGATCCATTGGGTGATGGCGTAGTAATTCCAGGCGGCGGTGCCGGTGAGCCAGGAGTTCTTGGCCTCGCCGTGGGAGGGCGCATCGCGGCCGGCGATCATCTGGGCATAGACGTAGGGCTCGCAGCGGTGCAGATCGCCGATGGGCTCGCGGGCCGAGGGATTGATGCGCAGGTAGTAGTCGTGGGCGGCGTCGCCGTCGCCAGCGCGGGCCTCGGCGATCATGACCCAGGGGTTGTTGTGGCAGAAGATGCCGGCGTTCTCCTTGTATCCAGGTGGGTAGGAGGAGATCTCGCCGAGGTGTAACTGGTAGTGCGAGTAGGCCGGCTGCTGGAGGACGATGCCGTGCTCGGTGAGCAGGTGCGTGCGGACAGAGTCGAGCGCGTGGCGGGCCAAACCGTTGTCCAGGCCGATACCGGCGAGCACGCAGAAGCCCTGCGTTTCAATGAAGATGCGGCCTTCGTCGCATTCGCGCGAGCCGATCTTGCGGCCGAAGTAATCGTAGGCCCGGAGGAACCATTCGCCGTCCCAGCCGTGGCGGCGGACGGCCAGTTCCATGGCGTCGACTTGGGCCAGATAGCTGCGCGCCTCGGCGGCGAGGCCACGGCGCGCGGCGATGGCGGCCAGCTCGCGGCCGGCTAGCACGAACAGGGCGGCGATGAAGACCGACTCGGCCTCCCCGCCCTCGCGATTGGTTGTCGTTTGGAAAGACTCGCCGGGCGTTTCAGAGAAGCAGTTGAGGTTCAGGCAATCGTTCCAGTCGGCGCGGCCGATCAGGGGGAGGCCGTGGGGGCCGAGGCGCTCAAGGGTGTAGCTGAAGCTGCGGCGGAGGTGGTCGTAGAGCGGCTGCTCGGAGCCGGGCTGGTTGTCGTAAGGGACGGGCACGTCGAGGATGCCCCAGTCGCCGGTTTCCTTGAGGTAGGCGGAGACGCCGACGATGAGCCAGTGGGGGTCGTCGTTGAAGCCGCCGCCGACGTCGTTGTTGCCGCGCTTGGTGAGGGGCTGGTACTGGTGGTACGCGCCGCCGGTGGGCAGTTGCGTGGCGGCCAGATCGACGATGCGCTCGCGTGCGCGAATAGGCGCCATGTGAACGAAGCCGAGCAGGTCCTGATTCGAGTCGCGGAAACCCAGGCCGCGGCCGATGCCGGATTCATAGAACGACGCCGAGCGCGACATATTGAAGGTGGCCATGCACTGGTAGGCGTTCCAGATATTGACCATGCGGTTGGCGTGCAGATCGGGCGATTTCACCTGATAGATGCCCAGCAGGCCGTCCCAATATTCCCGCAGCGCCTCGAAGGCCGCGGCGACGTTTTCGCCGTCGCGGTACTTGGCTAAAAGCGGCTTGACGGTCCGCTTGTTGATCGTTTGCGAATCGGGCGGATCGAATTTTTTATCGACCGGGTTCTCCTGGTAACCCAAAACGAAAATGATCTCCTTGCTTTCGCCCGGTTTCAGGTTCACTTTTACGTGATGCGATCCGTGCGGGGCCCAGCCGTGGGCCGCCGAATTAAACGATCTGCCCCGCTCGACCGCCGCCGGATTTTCCCATCCGCGATATGCGCCCAGAAAAACGTCGCGCTGCGTGTCGAACCCGGCCAGCTTTGCCGAGCATGCGAAATATGCGAAGTGATCGCGCCTCTCGCGATACTCGGTCTTGTGATAAATCACTCCGTCTTCGATCTCGACCTGGCCGATGCTGAAATTGCGCTGGAAATTGGTGGCGTCGTCCTGCGCGTCCCACAGGCAGAACTCGATGCTGGAAAACACGGAAAGCTTGGCCGGCTTTCTGCGGCGGTTGGTCACCCGAAATTTCCAGATCTCCAAATTCTCGCCCAGCGGCACGAAATAACAGGTCTCCGCCTCGATCTTGTTGCACGTCGAGCCGATTGTGGTGTAGCCCATGCCGTGCCGACACTCGTATTTCTCCAAATCGCTCTTCGTGGGCTGCCACGACGGCGACCAAAACTTGCCGCTCTCGTTGTCGCGAATGTACAAATACCGCCCGCCAACATCGAACGGCGCATTGTTGTAGCGGTATCGGGTCAAGCGGCGCATGCGGGCGTCGCGGTAAAACGAGTAGCCCCCGGCCGTGTTCGAGATGATCCCGAAATACGCCTCGCAACCCAGGTAGTTGATCCAGGGCAAGGGAGTCTGCGGAGTAGTGATTACGTATTCCCGATTTTTGTCGTCAAAATGCCCGTAACGCATGACATCTGTTTCCTTCTTGTCTTTTCTCCAGCCCAGTCGTTCAGAAGTTTTTTTGGTAATTGAGGCATAGCAGTAAAATAATTGACCTCCCCGCATTTAGGCGTTTTGTGCAGACTAGTTAAGTCCAAATAACGGTCCGCTCCCAAATGCAAGGAGAC
>JBEKHU010000357.1:0-4618 GCA_050012115.1 Bryobacteraceae bacterium
TCACTCGAGGGGATGCACAGACGATATGGCTTATTCCGACAAAGTTCTGGACCACTACAACAATCCACGTAATGTCGGCTCTCTGGACAAGAAGGACCCCAGCGTGGGGACTGGTCTGGTGGGCGCTCCGGAGTGCGGCGACGTGATGAAGCTGCAGATCAAGGTCAATCCGGAAACGGGCATGATCGAAGACGCCAAGTTCAAGACGTTCGGCTGCGGCTCGGCCATCGCGTCCAGCTCGCTGGCGACCGAGATGCTGAAAGGCCGCACCGTGGATGAGGCGCTGGAGATCAGGAACACGCAGATCGTCAACGAGCTGAGTTTGCCGCCAGTGAAAATTCATTGCTCCGTGCTGGCCGAGGATGCCATCAAGGCGGCGATCAGCGACTACAAGACGAAAAACGGCGCCACCCCGCGCACCAGCGTTGAGCAGCCGGCGTGAGAATGGATACAGGGCCGCGCGAAGGGACGCGGCCGGTTGTCGCGGAAAAGCGTATGCCCTCCATCACGGTTACACCGAAAGCGGCGCAGAAGATTCGCGAGTCGTTCCAGAAGATGGGCGTCGAAGGCGGATTGCGTCTTGGCGTTCTGGGCGGCGGCTGCTCGGGATTGAGCTATCAGTTCAAGTTCGAGCCGAAGCCGCGGCCCAGCGACCTGGTTTACGAATTCGAAGGGGTTCAGGTCTACGTGGACCCCAAGAGCATATTGTTCCTCGACGGGATGACGCTGGACTACAAAGAGTCACTGATGCACTCGGGCTTCGAATTTCAGAATCCGCACGCCACCAAGAGCTGCGGCTGCGGCTCGTCCTTCTCGACGTAGCCGCGACGGGGAACGCCCGGCCGAGCCGGGATGCGGATACAATCGCAGTCTAGAAGGCGCGTATGAGTTTTCACATTGCCGATCACACCTGCTGGCGCTGCGGCCAGACTCCCGAAGAGGAAGCCGAGTCGGCATCTCTCTTCTGCAAGTTTTGCAACTCACTGCAGCGTCCGGTTCCGGACTACTTCGCCTTCTTCGGTTTTGAAAAACATCTTTCGGTCGACGTAGACGAATTGCAGCGCCGCTACTACATGCTGAGCCGGCGGTTGCATCCCGACCTTTACACGCGCGCCACGGACACCGAACGGAATTACTCACTCGAAGCGACTTCGATTCTCAACGACGGCTACCGCATTCTGCGCGACCCGGTGCAACGTGCCGAATACATCCTCAAGGAGAGCGGCTTCGACATCGGCGAGCAGCGCTCGAAAGACGTGCCGCCCGAGCTGCTCGAGGAGGTTTTTGACCTGAACATTGCGCTGGACGAACTGCGCCAGGGAGATGCGGATGCCCGGCCCCAACTCGAGGCGTCGCGCGATCGCTTCGTGACCATGCAGGATGAAATCGACGCCGAGCTCGCCGTGAAGTTTCGCGAGCACGACGACGCCGAGGCGGGCGAAGCGCGCCAGCAGAAACTCGCCTCCATTCGCGCCATCCTGAACCGTCGCCGCTACGTCCGCAACCTGATTCAGGAAATCAACAAGGAGTTTGCGACGCGCCAGGCGTGAGCGCGCCGGACTGGATCTCATGAGCACGTTCCAGATCGACTTCAGCGCGGCCACGAAGAAGCGCATTGTCGGCATCGACCTTGGCACGACCAACAGCTTGGTGGCTTTCATGGATCTGACCGGCCCGCAGGTGATCCCCGACGCCGGCGGCTCGGCGCTGGTGCCGAGCGTGGTTTCGCTCAACGACGACGGCACATTCACCGTGGGCGAGCAGGCGCGGCAGTTGCTCATCGACCGTCCGGATCGCACGGTTTACTCCGTGAAACGCCTGATGGGACGAGGCGTGGGCGATGTGCAGGACGAACTGAGGCTGTTCCCGTTCCGGATCGCCGATGGCAGCGAGAATGTGATCCGCCTGGACCTCGGCGGCAAGCTGCTGACACCTCCCGAGGTGTCGGCCCAAGTTCTCAAGCAACTCAAGGCGCAGGCCGAGAGCTGGCTGGGAGAGGAGATCTCGCAGGCCGTCATCACCGTGCCCGCGTACTTCAACGACGGACAGCGGCAAGCCACGAAGGACGCCGGCCGCATCGCGGGTCTCGAAGTACTGCGCCTGGTGAACGAACCGACGGCGGCCTCTCTGGCCTACGGCCTGGAGAAGCGCAAGGACGGCGTAGTGGCCGTTTACGACCTCGGCGGCGGCACCTTTGACATCTCGATCCTGCGCTTGAAAGACGGCATCTTCGAGGTCCTCTCCACCAACGGCGACACGCATCTGGGCGGTGACGACATCGACAATCGGCTGCTCTCGATCGCGCTCGAGGACATCGCCAGCGAATGGGGCGAGGATCTTTCCCGCAGTGGGGCGGCTGTGCAGACGCTGCGGCGCGCGGTGATCGAGGCCAAGGAGAAGCTAAGCTTCGTTCCGGTGGCCACGATTGAGTTTTCGTGGAATGGCAAGCTCTTCGCGCGCGAGATCAGCCGCGAGCTCTTCGAGAGGCTGATCGAGGATATCGTCGACCGCACCTTACAGCCGTGCCGCCATGCCATGCTCGACGCGGGTCTGAGTGCCGAGGAGATCGATGAGGTTGTTCTGGTCGGCGGCTCGACGCGCATTCCGATGGTGCGGCAAGCGGTCGAAGCGCTGTTCAAGGCGAAGCCGCATAGTGAACTGAACCCGGATGAAGTGGTGGCCCTGGGAGCGGCCGTGCAGGCGGCTATTCTTTCTGGCGACGTCACCGACAAGCTGCTGCTGGATGTGACGCCGCTCTCGCTGGGCATCGAGACGATGGGCGGCGTCGTCTCCAAGCTCGTCCACCGCAACTCGACAATTCCCGCTTCGGCCACCGAGGTCTTCACGACGTCGGTGGACGGGCAGCTCAATGTGCTGATCCACGTCGTTCAGGGCGAACGCGAACTGGCCAGAGACTGCCGTTCGCTGGCGCGTTTCGATCTGAAAAATCTCGACCCCGTGCCGGCGGGCATGGCGCGGATCGAGGTCCGCTTCCTCATCGACGCCAACGGCATTTTGAACGTCTCGGCGCGCGACATGCGCAGCGGCAAAGAGCAATCGGTGGAGGTGAAACCCTCCTACGGGCTCACCGATGACCAGGTCGAAGCGATGATCATGGAGTCGTTCGAGAAGGCGGAAGCGGACTTCGCGGCGCGGCAGGTGCGAGAGGCGCAGGTGGAGGCCGACACAATCCTGAATGCGCTCAAGAAGGCCAAGGTCAACGCGGCGTGGTTCAATCTGACCGAGGCGGAGCACTTGAAGATCGACAAGGCGCAGAACGAGTTGCTGAAGGTCTATCATTCGGGCACGCATCTCCAGATCCGCGAGGCCATCGAGCGGCTCGACAGCCTGTCGCGCAAGCTGGCCGAAAACATGATGAACACGGCTGTGCGCGCGGCCCTGAAGGGCACGAAGATCAGCTAGAGGGCGTTCATGGCACTCGATTGGAGCATGGCCGAGGAGATCGGCATCGCATTGCAGGAGAAGTTCCCGGGAGTCGATCCGCTCACGGTGCGCTTTACGGATCTGCACACGATGGTCGTCGGACTGGAAGAGTTCAGCGATGACCCGCTCGCCTCCAACGAAGCCAAGCAGGAGGCGATACAGATGGCCTGGTACGAGGAATTCAAAGACAACCAATAGCGTAGCGGCGCGCACAAGCAGTCGGGGCATAGAGCTGCTACCGTCCGACAGACGCGCGCGCGTGCTCGTTCAGGTTTGTTTTTGATAAGCTCAGTCGGTCGAGGTATCAAATGCCATCCCGAAAACCAGTCTCGCCGCTTGCTTTGCGTCTGCTCGCAGGAGTCCTCCTGCTGGCTGCAGCCTGGAGCCCGCTTTTGGCGCAAACGAAGCTGCTGCGATTCCCGGACATCCACGACAGCCGCATCGTGTTCACCTACGGCGGCGATCTCTGGCTAGTGGCCGCCACCGGCGGTGTGGCGACGCGTCTCACCGCCCATCCAGGCGTGGAACTGTTTGCCAAATTCTCTCCCGATGGGAAGCGGATCGCCTTCACCGGTCAATATGATGGCGACGAGCAGGTGTACGTCATCCCCTCGACCGGAGGCGAACCGCGGCAGTTGACCTTCTACCCGGCGCGGGGGCCCCTGGCGCCGCGCTGGGGTTACGACAACCAGGTCTACGGGTGGTCCAATGACGGCCGCTACGTGATCTTCCGCTCGCTGCGCGACGGCTGGGCTCTCGGCCTCAGCCGCCTTTATAAGGTCTCCGTCGACGGCGGTCCCGCCGAGCCTCTGCCGATGCCCGTCGCGGGCGCCGGCTCCTTCTCGCCCGGCGGCAACGAGATCGTCTACTCGCCTCAGGCGCGCGACTTCCGCCCCGAGAAGCGCTACAGCGGCGGCACCGCCAACCAGCTCTACATCTTCGACATCGAAACCCACGCCGCCAAGCTGATCTCCGAAGGCCCGCGCTCCAGCCGCGACCCGATGTGGATTGGCAAGCAGATCTACTTCAACTCCGACAAGGACGGCCACTTCAACCTCTACGCCTACGACGTCGCCTCCGGCAAAACTACGCAGGTGACCCACAACACCCTCTGGGACGTGCGCTGGCCTAACTCCGACCGCGAGCGCCGCATCGTTTATGAACTCGACGGCGA
>JBEKHU010000358.1:0-4614 GCA_050012115.1 Bryobacteraceae bacterium
TCCTACGGCCTGAGCATCGGCCAGGTGGAGCAGCAACTCGCGGCCAACAATGTCAACGCCGGCGGCAGCTTCATCGAGGCCGGTCTGCAACAGATCAACGTCCGGGCCGTGGGCTTGGTGACCAGCGTTCAAGATATCGAACAGACGGTCCTCACGACCAGAAACGGGACGCCGTTGCGCGTGAAGGACATCGCCGTCGTTCAGCAAGGCCCCAAAATCCGGTTGGGACGCAACGGCAAGTCGATCCACCGCGCGGACGGCAGAATCATCGACAACGATGACGCGGTGGAAGGCATCCTGCTGCTGCAAAAAGGAGCGGAGGCCGATGCGACGCTCAAGGCCATCCACGCGAAGGTCAAGGAGCTGAACGAGCGCATCCTGCCTCCGGGAGTGACGGTTGTTCCCTTCCTCGATCGCAGCGATCTCGTGCATTTCACTACCCGCACGGTGGAGAAAAACCTCACCGAGGGCATGCTGCTCGTGTCGGTGGTTCTCTTTCTGTTCCTGGGCAATATCCGCGGGGCCCTGATCATCGCCGTCACCATCCCGTTTTCCCTGATGTTCGCCTCAATCTGTCTTGACCTGAGCAAGATCCCAGCCAATCTTCTCTCGCTCGGCGCGCTCGATTTCGGGATGGTCGTGGACGGTTCCGTGGTGATGATCGAGAACATCATCCGCCACTTGAGCCGGGAGGAGAACGGCGGGCTCTCCGTACACGACAGGATACGGGCGGCGGCGCACGAGGTGCAGCGTCCGGTCTTCTATGCCAAGGCCATGGTGATCACGGCCTTCCTGCCGATCTTCACCCTGCAACGAGTGGAAGGCAGGCTTTTCCGTCCGATGGCCTGGACGGTTGCCTTCGCCCTGCTGGGCGCGCTCGTCTTCTCGATACTCATCGTGACGGTCCTGGCCAGCTATGTGTTTCGCGCGGGCGTCAAGGAGTGGCGCAATCCGGTCATCGAATGGATCACCGGCCAATACCGTTACGGCGTGACATGGGCCGTCCACCACCGCTGGATCATGGTCGGCATGTCGGTGATTGGCATAGGAGCGACTGCGCTCCTCCTGGTGAGCGGCCTGATCGGATCGGAATTCCTGCCGCACCTCGATGAGGGCGCCATCTGGGTCCGCGGAACGCTGGCGCCGAGTACCGGTCCCACCGAGGGCATCCGTGTCGCTGACCAGGCGCGCGCGTTGCTCGCCTCGTTCTCCGAGGTCACTGTTACGACGAGCCAGGTTGGCCGCCCCGATGACGGCACGGACACCACCGGATTCTTCAACACCGAGTACTTCGTCGATCTGAAGCCGAAGGACCGGTGGCGGCCGGTCTTCCACGAAGACAAGGAAGCGCTCATCGCCGCCATGAATATCGAGCTTTCCAGGATCCCCGGCGTTAATTGGAACTTCTCCCAGCCCATCGCCGACAACATGGAGGAGGCGGTCAGCGGGGTGAAGGGCGAACTCGCGCTCAAGATCTTCGGCGACGACCTGAAACTGCTCGAAGGCAAGGCCGATGAGGTCGTCGCCATCATGCACGGCGTCCAGGGCATCGAGGACCTGGGCGTGTTCCGCGTCATTGGCCAGCCGAACCTCAACGTGATTGTCGACCGCCAGCGCGCCGCGCGCTACCAGATCAACGTCGCCGACGTGCAGGACGCGATTCAGACCGCGGTCGGCGGAAACGCCGTCAGCCAGGTGCTTCAGGGCGAGCAGCGCTTCGACCTGGTGCTGCGCTACCAGACCCCGTACCGCGACACGAAGGAGGCCATCGCCAACATCCGCCTCCTCGCGCCGTCCGGAGAACGTGTGTCCCTGGCGCAGCTCTGCAAAATCGAGACCACCGACGGCGCCTCGGAAATCTATCGCGAAGCCAACCAGCGCTACGTCGCCGTCAAATACAGCGTGCGCGGCCGCGACCTCGGAAGCACCGTCGAAGAGGCGATGGCCAAGGTCAACCGTCGGGTGAAGCTGCCTCCCGGCTACAAGTACGACTGGGCCGGCGAGTACGAAAGCCAGAAGCGTTCCCAGGCCCGGCTGGCGGTCATCGTCCCAGTCACGATCTTGCTCATCTTCCTGATCATCTACGGCGCCTTCGGCAACGCCAAATGGGCCTTCCTCAACCTCATGAACCTGTTCATCGCGCCGATCGGCGGGCTCTTCGCCCTGCTCCTCACCGGCACGCACTTCAGCGTCTCCTCGGGTATCGGCTTCCTGGCCCTGTTCGGAGCTTCGGTGCAGATCGGCGTCATCATGGTCGAGTACATCAACCAGTTGCGCGCCCGCGGGCTTTCGATTGTCGAGGCCGCCGTCGAAGGCGCGGTCCGCCGCCTCAGGCCGATCATGATGACTATGCTCGTCGCCACGCTGGGCCTCTTGCCGGCCGCCATGTCCCACGCCATCGGATCGGATTCGCAACGCCCCTTCGCCATTGTCATCGTCGGCGGCCTGGTCGCCGACCTGGTCGTGAGTGTATTCGTGCTGCCCACGCTCTACGTGTGGTGGGCCCGGCCGGACGACAAGCTGCCGCTCATCGAGGTCGCGGAACCGAACGAAGCCTAGCCGCCGCGATCGTCGCGGCGCGCCCGCACCTGAACCTCGTCAGAGGCGCTCCCCGCCTCTGATAGAGTAAAATTCGTTTTGTTTCGACCGCCCAACCCCGTGGAGAGGCTATGAGACTGGATCCCCATGTTGTCAGGAGCACCGTGGTCGCCGCGCTCGGCGGCTTGCTGTTTGGATTCGATACGGCCGTCATCGCCGGCACCACCAGGGCCCTGACCGACACGTTCCATCTCTCGGAACGCGCGCTCGGCTTCACCGTCGCCAGCGCGCTCTGCGGCACCATCCTCGGCGCGCTGTTCGCCGGAGTCCTGGGCGACCGGCAGGGGCGGCGCGGCGCCCTGCAGCTCATGGGCGTGCTGTACTTCATCTCCGCCGTCGGTTGCGCCTTCTCCTGGGACTGGTATTCGCTGGTCGCCTTCCGCTTCATCGGCGGCCTCGGCATCGGCGGCTCGTCCGTGCTCGGCCCGATGTACATCGCCGAAATCTCTCCGGCGCGCAGCCGCGGCCGGCTGGTCGGCTTCTTTCAGTTCAATATCGTCTTCGGAATCCTCGTCGCCTACTTCTCGAACTACCTCATCGGCCTGGCCGGATTCGGCGCCCTGGAATGGCGCTGGAAGCTCGGCGTGGCCGCATTGCCCGCCGTGGTCTTTTTCTTGATGCTCATCGGCATTCCGCAGAGCCCGCGCTGGCTCGTGAAAAAGGGCCGCGTGGAGGAAGCCCGCGGCGTCTTGCAGAACATCGGCGAAGAGAACTACGAACAGGAACTGGCCGAGATCGTCGAGTCCATCGACGCCACGCACAGCCTGGGCAACGAGCCTTTGTTCATCGCCAAGTACCGGCTGCCGGTCCTGCTCGCCATCCTGATCGGCATGTTCAACCAGCTCTCCGGCATCAACGCGATTCTCTATTACCTCAACGACATCTTCGCCCGCGCCGGTTTCGACAAGGTTTCCAGCGACCTGCAGGCTGTCGCCATCGGCGCGACCAACCTGCTGGCGACCATCCTCGCCATGTCGGTGATCGACCGGCTGGGCCGCAAGCTGCTGCTGCTGATCGGCTCCGTCGGCACCGCGCTGTGCCTCGCCGGCGTGGCCACGATTTTCTTCACCCACCGCCACGAAGAGCTGCTCGTCTGGCTCCTGGTCGGCTTCATCGGCTTCTTCGCCTTCTCGCAAGGCGCCGTGATCTGGGTCTACCTGAGCGAAGTCTTCCCCAACCGCGTCCGCGCCAAAGGGCAGAGCCTCGGCAGCTTCACCCACTGGTTTATGAACGCGCTCATCGCCTGGACCTTCCCTCAAATCGCGAAGTCGTCCGGAGCGGCCCCGTTCATGCTGTTCTCGGCCATGATGGCCCTGCAGTTTTTCGTCGTGCTGTTTGTCTTCCCTGAAACCAAAGGGCTCTCGCTGGAGCAGATGCAGAAGAAGCTGGGCATCCACTAGCCCGGACGTTGCCGCTCGATCCCGGCGCGTTCCGCAACCCCTCAGCGGTTCTTGCGCTGGACCGCCTTCTGGCCGTTCGGGCGCGGCAGCCACATGTCCTGCCAGCGCAGACCGGCCGCCCGGATCATCTCGATGCAGTACTCGTCGCGGCCCATGTCGAGTCCCGCATTGTTGGTGCCGCATGTGAACTGGATGCCCGCCTGCTTGGCCATCTTGATAAACGCGAGACTCGGGATCTTGTAACGGTTGTTGATCTCGACGGCCACGCCGTTGGCCCGCGCCGCGTCAATCACGCGCTGCATGCGTTGCGGCGTCCACAGTTTGTCGTACTCCGGCGCCATCACGTCGGGCAGAAACGTGGGGTTCACATAGATATCGATCGGCTCGTTGTTGAGCACTTTCACGATGCGATCGACGATCGTCTCCATGAACGCTTCGTGGTCCTTGATCTCGCCGACCTCATTCGGGATCCACAGCCGCATGCGCTTGCCGTCGTCTGCGGTGAACGTCATCGCGTCGGTGAACACGTAGTCGAACTGCTCCATCACGCCGCGTGAAAAAGTCCCCGGCCAGTCCCTTCCTTCCCCCTGCAGCGCCAGGAACACGGGCTGGCCTT
>JBEKHU010000359.1:0-4570 GCA_050012115.1 Bryobacteraceae bacterium
GAATTAATGACTCGGGACACTAGGGCTGTTCACCCGAATGCAGAGCACGGCCAGTCAAAGAGCGGGACACAGGATGCGGCGCAGCCCGGGCGAGGCCCGCGGCGAGCGGCGTGGTCAGGGAAGATCAGCCCGAGTACTTTTCGTGCCAGGCGCGAAGCTCGGCGGCGAGGTGGTCGCGGGCGTCGACAAAGGCCTGGTTGGCGTACTGATTGATGCGCTCGCCGGGATCGTTGCGCAGGTCGTAGAACTCATTCGGTCCCTGGTCTTCGGGACGGGAAATGAGCTTGAAGCGGCTGTCGCGGACCATGCCGGCGGCGCGCAGTTCGCCGAAGACGAGATCGGTCCAGGGGTGGCGTTTGGGGAGGGGTTTGCCGGAGGCGATGGTCAGATAGCTGCGACCGGAGAGGTTGCGCCCGGAAGGCAGCGGGACGCCGAGGGCTTCACAGGCCGTCGGAACGAAGTCGGCGAGGCCTGCCAGTTCGGGACGGAGGGACTGCGTCGGGAAGTGTCCGGGCCAGCTCAGGATGAGGGGGGTGCGAATCGCTTCTTCGAAGAAGTTGGGCGGATTGGAGGCGTAGCCCGAGCCCCAGAGACCGTGGCGGCCCAGGAATTGACCGGTGACGCTGGTGAATACGACCAGGGTATTCTCGAACAGCCCGCGTTGGATGAGCGACCGCTGGATGGAGCCGATCTGTTCGTCGAGAGCGGAGACGGAAGCGGCCGCCTTGCGGATGGAGGAAAGGGGGGCGGCGAGCAGGTCTTTCCCATCGAGGGCGGAAGGGGAGGCGGGCTGGATGCCGAAGGTCTGGAAACCGGCAGTTTTGTAAAGATCCAGGTACTTTGCCGCCAGGCCGTCGTAGGATGGACCCGCGCCGGGGTAAGAGACGACGAGGAAGAACGGGTTGGAGGAGGACTGCTTCTCAAGGAATGCGGAGGCGCGCCGGGTGAGGACGGCGGGCGTGGGGCCGGTCTCGCGAGTTAGCTGGCCGTTCAGGAAGAGCGAGGGGTCGTTGGCGACGGGGTCGGCAGCCGGGAGCGTGGCCGTTTCGGAGAAGCCATGGCCGGGGCGCTCGTCGCGACCGAGGTCCCAGCGCCCGACGAAAGCACAGCGGTAGCCGGAGGAGGATAGCACGTCGGAGAGCAGCACTTCCGTAGCGAAGGATGCAGGGGGCGCGGACTGTCCGCGCTCGGGATTCTGGCGCGGGGCCGCGGTCAGGAAATCGGCGATCCCGTGCTGGCGCGGAATGCGGCCGGTGAGCAGCGTGGCGCGGCTGGCCGAACTGGCGGGCGTGCAGAGGAAGTGATTGCCAAAACGGGATCCAGAGGCCGCCAGGCGGTCGAGATTGGGGGTCTTAATCTCGAGGTTTCCGTAACAACCGAGCATCCAAGCGGCGAGGTCCTCGGCCACGAGGAGCACGAGGTTGGGCCGCGGGGAGGCAGGACTCTTCTGCGCCAGCAGGGTCCGGGCCAGCAGAGGAGTTGCGGCAGAGCCAAAAAAAGCCCGTCGGGTGCAGTTCATGCGCGATCGATCTCCAATCATTCAGGCTACAAGACGTCGGCGAAGCCGCGCTTCAGGCGGCGGAAAAAGAGGCCGCCGAGCACGAACACGGCGGCAGAGAGGGCGGCGGACAAGGCCAAGTCGCGCCAGTCTGGCAGCTGGCCGATCAGGAGGCACTGGCGATAGGCGCGGACGATGGCCGTCAGGGGGTTCCAGCGCACGGCGGCGCGGGCCCAGAAGGGAAAGTTGGACTCATCCAGAAGAATGGGGGTGCACCAGAACCAGACGTTGAGCAGCACCTGCACAAACTGGGCCGTGTCGCGGAGATAGACCTGCAGGCTGGCGGCGATCCAACTGACGCCCGTCGAAAGCAACGCCACGATGAAAACGAGCAGCGGCAGGAAGACGATGGTCCAGGGCTGACGATGCTCGGTGAGCAGGACCGCCGCCACGGCGATGAGGATGGTCAGGGCGTTGCTGATGAGCGAGGAGAGGAAGATTGTGACGGGCAGAACCTCAGACGGGAAGACGGTCTTGGTGAGGAGCGTCGCGTGGTCGATGAGGCAGCCGGCCGAGCGCTGCACGGCTTCCGAGAAGAGCAGCCACGGCAGGTAGCCGCAGAGCAGATAGACGGCGAAGCTTTTGTGGGCCGCCCAGGGCGGCGTGGAGACGTGCAGGACGGTCTGGAAGACGAAGACCCAGATCATGAGCATAACCAGGGGGTGGATCAGAGTCCAGACCCAGCCGGCGATGGAGCCGACGAAGCGCTGCTCGAAGTCGCGGCGGACGAGCTGGCCGATGAGGTTGCGGCGCTGGACCAGGATGCGCAGAAACAGGGTCCCGGGCAGGTGGAATCCGGTCCCCCGAGGGGTGAAGACGATAGGCGACTCAGCCAAACCTAGATTCTACCAGCGGCCGAGGCGGGAGCTGGGTGTCGAGAAGGTTGGTATATTGGAGCCATGCCGGAAGGGTACCTGCCGCTGTTCGTGTTTCTCATCGTGGCGCTGCTGTTTCCAGTCGTACTGTTGTGGCTGGCGGCGCTGATCCGGCCTTCGAGCCCGGGCAAGGTCAAGAAGGAAGCCTACGAATGCGGCATACAGGCGGCGTCGAACTCACGCGGGCGGTACACGGTGAGGTTCTACATCATCTCGATCCTGTTTGTGATCTTCGATGTGGAAACCGTGTTTCTGTTCCCGTGGGCGGTGCGCTACCGGCAGTTGGGCTGGTTCGGGTTCGCGGAAGTCAGCGTGTTCCTGGCGATTCTGGTTGCCGGGTACATCTGGGCCTGGAAGAAGGGCGCGCTGCAGTGGGTATAGCCCGCATTCGCAAAGCGAGCTAAGCGCCTGGAACCGAGCCTGCAATGGGGCGCATTCCCATGACCGAGCGCATTTACTACAACGATTCCTACCAACGCGCATTTGAAGCCAAGGTCATCGGCACGGAGGATGGCGGACGGAGGATCTATCTCGACCGGACGGCCTTCTACCCCGCGTCAGGCGGGCAGCCGAGCGATTCCGGGACATTGAACGGCGTGCGGGTGGTGGAGGTAGTCGACGAAGAAGAGCGCATCGCGCATGTCGTCGAGTCGCCGCTCGAGTCGGAGGGCGTGGCGGGTGCGATCGACTGGGAGCGGCGCTTCGACCACATGCAGCAGCACAGCGGGCAACACGTGCTATCAGCGGCGTTCGAAGAGTTGCACGGGATGAAAACGGTCAGCTTCCATCTCGGCGCGGAGTGCAGCACGATCGACCTTGAGACCGGGGCGCTGACGCGCGAGCAGGCACGCGCGGTCGAGGATCGGGCCAACGAGCTGGCGCTGGAGTGCCGCGTGGTGGGGGTGCAATACGAAGACGCCGCCACCGTCGGGGGATTGCGCAAGGCGACGGAGCGGGAAGGCACGCTGCGCATCGTTACCATCGACGGGTTGGACCGCTCGGCATGCGGAGGCACGCATGTGCGGACGACCGGCGAAATCGGGCCAACGCTGATCCGCAAACTCGACAAGATCCGCGGCAATGTGAGGGTGGAGTTCCTGTGCGGACGAAGAGCGATGCGCCGGAGCAGGGCCGATTACGAGGCGCTGTCGGCCGCGGCGCGGCGGTTGGGCGCGGGGCTGGACGAAGTTCCGCAGTTGGTCGAAGCGCTGCAAGAGCAGGCCAAGGAGTCCGAGAAGGCGCGGCGCAAGCTGGCGGTGGAGCTGGCACTGCGCCGCGGCGCGGAACTGTTTGCCGCGGCGGACGAGGACGCGCAGGGCATGCGGCGGCACGTCGAGCGGGCGGCCGAGGGTTTGAACGACGAACTGCGCGCGCTGGCCCAGGGCTTCACGGGGACGGGACGCGGAGTTTTCATCGGCGTGTGCGACAACCCGCCGTCGCTGCTGTACGCGGCTTCCGCGGCGAGCGGAATTCACGCCGGCAACCGGCTGAAGGAAGCGCTGGCCGCGCAGGGGGGGCGAGGCGGCGGGAATGCGCAGCTGGCGCAAGGAAGCCTGCCCAGCGTGGAGGCGCTCAACGCGCTGCTGGCAGCGCTTTGAGGGAAGCGCACGCGATCATCCAACGCAGCGCGGAGCCGGCGGGCCGGCATGGAGAACGCATCTTGAGACGAGCGCGATAGAGCGCGCAGGCATTCGCCGCGGGTGAGATCTCACCTGCCGTGGAGCGGCGCGATGGAGATCAGCGCCAGGCCGACAACGTAGAGCGCGAGCATGACGACCAGCCGCACGACGACGCCAGGCTTCGCGCCCTTGAATTCACGCCAGACCAGCAAGCCCCACAGAGCGCTGATCAGCGTTGCGCCCTGGCCCAGTGCGTAACTGATCGCCGGGCCGACGTTGACACTGGAGGGCGCGCTGGAAGCCACAAAGTTGGAGATCGTTCCCACGGTCCAGATCAGGCCGCCGAGAAGGCCCCAGACGTGGTGGGAAGTGCGGAGCTTCGCGTAGTCCTTGAACTGGACTTCCTCTCCCTCGACTGGCACCTTCATGAAAACGAGGCTGTAGACCGGCGTCGTCAGCAGAACACCCACGGCGAAGCAAAACGCGGCCGTGTAGGGTGACAGGCGGAGCTCGATATC
>JBEKHU010000360.1:0-4567 GCA_050012115.1 Bryobacteraceae bacterium
CGTATTTACTTCGCTCCGGCTCGACGTACCGCCAGTACACGCGGAAGTAGGCGATGGACGTGTTCGGATGATCTTTGTTCGCGAGGCTTCCTTTGAAGGGCTGGTATACAATCGGGAAACCCTCGGTCCACTTCAGGCCCTGGTTCAACTCGTCTCCATTGAACCGCTGGAAGGTCATGAATCCCATACCGGGGTTTGTCAGGACGTCGTCGATCTCCTTCGGGCGGACGATGATAGGGTCCTGCGCGAACAGCGGGCTCAAGGTGAGCAACAAGATCAAACGTGATCTGAACATAGCATTCCTCTCCGGCCCGGAACTGCTACTCAGGAAGCATTCGGAATGGCGGGGTTGCTCGCGGAGCGAGCCACATGGCCCGTCTACCTTCTTGTCCGAGCCTTGGACGCGTGAAGCACGCCATTTCAACAGTTTCTCCGGATCCAATTCTATTGAAGGGAACGGTCGGGGTCCAGTTCGCGCTGGCGTTCACAGATGGGAATAGCTGCTCCTGCAGCGCCCGGTGCAGAGGAGTGCGCATCCGTCTGGTCTCGCAGATTTCTAGAGCGTGGTTCGAGAAAGGGACTGATATGACCCACACGCCGCGCACGCATCATCCTCTCCGCCACAGATCAATCGGCCGGCTGACTCCACGTGGACAGAACGGCAGACGCGTTTTGGAGCCTCTGCCCGCCGATGCGTAACCTGCATACAGCGCCTCCATCACGACGCGTCCGTCCTCGCCTGTGGCGTCTGGCTCTTCCTTGCCGCGCACACAGCGTGCGAAATGTCGCATTTCTTGGGGGAAACCATAGTTCCAGAGCTCTTCGAATACCGGATAAGTCCAACCTTTCGTAGTAGGAGCCTTTTCGACGGCGTAGCCATAGCCGTATTCGCTGTAGGTTGGGAGCGCGTTGCCCATGTGGAGGTTCGCGTAGGTCACTCCGCCTTCACCGTAAACCTCAATGCGGTCATCCATGCCGCCACGCCGCGCCCAACTGTCCTCGACGACGCCAACCGCCCCGTCGGCGAATTCAAGGATGCAGAGGGACTCGTCCTCTCCCTGCGTCTTGTCCGCGTGCACATACGTTCCCATGTGACAGAGAACGCTCTGGATGGCGGGCCGGCCGAGGAACCAGTAGCAGAACGCGATGCCGTGACACCCCATGTCCATGAAAACCCCGCCGCCCGATTGCTCCACATCCCAGAACCAGTCGCCGTGCGGGCCGAAGTGCTTCTCGCTCTGCTTGACCAGGTGAACTTTGCCGAATGCCCCGTTGTCCGCCATCTCCTTGGCTTTGACATATTTCGGAGTGAAGAACAGCTCCTCGGCGTACAGCAACAGCACCCCATTCCGCCTGCAGGTGTCGATCATCTCGTCGGCTTCGTCGAGAGTCATGCACAGCGGCTTCTCGCAGATGACGTGTTTGCCGGCTTTCGCAATGTCGTACGTCATTTGAGCGTGAAGCTTGTTCGGCGCGGCGATGGTGACCATCTCGATATCCGGCTGTTCCAGCATTTTCCGGTAATCTTCAAAAACGCGCGGGATCCCATAACGCTCCGCAATCTTGGCCGCATTGCCCGGCGTCGGCGATGCAACTGCGACGACCTCCGCCTCCTCCGGCATAAGCTGAAACGAAGCGGCATGAATATCGGCTTCGAATCGGCTGCCGATAATTCCGACCTTCAGCTTTCCTGAATTCGCCATTGGTTACCCCTTTTCGACAACCTGCTCACGATCCGCGTCAAAGTAGTACATCTTGCCGTTGCGATAAGACCTCACGGAGAGGTCGATCGTCGTCATTACCTTGAAGCCCAGGTCGGCGTGACAGTTCGGTTGTTGCCTCGAGCGCACGCAGTCGAGGAAGTTGTCGACATGCTTGAGGTCTCCTTCATTGCCGACACCGTCGATGCGGATCTCCTCATTGCCGAACCTCTTCTTAAACGATTCGACGAACGGTGACTCAGGAACGATCTGCGCAAAGTCGCGCCGGCGTCCCTGCGGACCTTCCCACTCATCGCCAAGGTGAATGGTCGCCTCGGTCCCGCGCAGAAGCAGCACCGGCCCGTTCTCATTCACCTGGGAGGATTGGATGGTCATCGAATAGTTGCTCGGGTAATCGGCGGCGGTGAGGAAAGTGTCAGGGACTTCGCGCCCGTCCTTGTAGATCCAGATCCCTCCCATGCCGGCCACGCGCGTGGGGTGGTCGTTGGGGAGGGCAACGTGGAACGGCGCCACGATGTGGTAATGCAAATCTGTAGCGATGCCGCCCGAGTAATCCCAATACTTGCGGAACCGGAAGAAACGGTCTGCGTCGAAGGGTCGCGCAGGTGCAGCGCCAAGCCATTGCGCCCAGTCGATGTGATCTTCGCCCTTGCCTTTTGGACCTGCGGCTGGGTCGATCGGCCAGTTCCAGTCGCCCTGCGGATCGTTGCGGCTGTAGGTGCCCTGAACCGCAACAACCTTGCCGATCATGCCGGACTGCACGATTTCCTTCATCTTGTGCCAGCGGTTCCAGGAGGCTCCTTGAACGCCCACCTGCACGATTCGCTTCAGCTCCCGTGCCCTATGCGCGACATCCTTGGCCTCTTCGACTGTGTGGGTCATCGGCTTTTCGACGTAGACGTCTTTGCCGGCTTCCATCGCAAGCAGGGTAATGGGCGCGTGCCAATGGTCCGGCGTGGCAACGAAGACGGCGTCGATATCGGCGCGCTGAAGCAGTTCCTCGTGGTGCACGTACATCTTTGCGCCGCCCGCCTTCTGGGACGCCGCGGTCAGGCGCTTTTGGTACACGTCGCACAGGGCGACGATCTCGACATCGGGCTTCGCCTGCCTGTGCTTCAGGACGAGGTCCAGAAGCCAGTTGCCGCGGCCGCCAGTGCCGATGAACGCGACGTTGATTCGATCGTTCGCACCAGACACGCGGTCGTGAGCGGCAGCTGGTGTGATCAGTGCGCCGCCAAGGCTGGCCTGCGTCAGAAAGCCACGTCGTGAAGTCAGACCGAGAGAATCCATGGAAACACCTCCTTGTGTGGCGACCCTATCTAAGCGCTAGGCACCTGCTGGCCGCAGACATTAGCCATGTGCTCCACAGTCTATCGCGCGGGTCCCGGCAACCGCGATCCGATCCACTTGCGCAGTCCTGGACGGCCGGCGACGTCATCACTTTCCGCTGCGGCATGATTATTGCATAGGCGCACTGCGGGCACGTTTGCGAGCCTTGAGTGCTTGTTGACACTCGGCTTCAGCGCGTAATCTGGTTGAAGCAAGACTAAATTAGGAGTACAGAGATGATTCGAAAACTGCTGGCCTGCGGCGCTTGGCTCCTCCTCGGCGCTGCTGTGTCATGGGCACAGCCCGAGTCGCGAGTTTCCGTCACCGCAGCGGGCTGGACAGTCTCTGCGGACCCCGGGTCGGGCACCTTGGGTGTGACTTACGAGAAACTTGGCGTGCTCATGGAACAGGTTCGCCTTAACATGCGAGACGCCAACGGAACACGCCCGCTAAAGAATTGGACCGTGGAACGGCGAGCCCCCAATCGACTCATTCTCAAAACTGCCCAGCCCCAGGCGGGCTGGCTTTTTGAATTGCGCCCCAACCTCCTGAAGATCTCCACGACTTTGGACAACGCTTTGATTACCGCAGAACTGCCCGCATCGAAGGAGCGCATACCAGCCCGTCTTTTGGATCCCTTGGGCGTCCCGGTCGATTGGGTGGGGACCAACGAGGTAGCCGGCGGGTATGGCGGAAGCGAAACCCGGAATCCATCCTTCCTGCCTCGCAAGAATGCTGATTGCATGTACTTCGCTCTGGGACAGGTCGCGAGCCCAACATTCACCAGTCTTTTCGACCGGAAAACTGACTTCGCAATCAGCTTCCCCGATGAGACCCGGATGGAACGGAATCGCCGCGATCGGGACGTACTCGATCTGACCTTGCCCGTCTCGGGCAATGCCGCCGTGCGGCTGACGCCCGACTATTACACGCGGACCCTGGGTGTCCCCTACTACAGTCCCTTCGACGACAGCTACTTCGATACGGCGCCGATGGTCTGGTCCAGTTGGACCAGCTACTATGAGGCCGTCAGCGAAGCCGATGTCGTCCGAAACGCGGATTGGCTGGCCGCCAACCTCAAGCCCTATGGTTTCCAGTACGTTCAACTCGACGACGGCTACGATCGCGGCAAGAACGGTGAGCACTACTGGATCGAGAACTGGGACAAGGAGAAGTTCCCGCACGGGCCCCAATGGATGACGAGTTACATCAAGTCCAAGGGGCTCCGTGCTGGCTTGTGGCTGGTGCCCAATTCCTATGCGGGTGCGGTGGAACAGCATCCTGATTGGTACTTGCGGTACAAGAACGGCAACCTAATTCTGGATTACAAAACGCCCGCTCTCGACTCGACCAATCCCGAAGTGATCGATCATCTCCGCCGATTGTTCCAGACTCTCGACGACTGGGGCTTCGAGTATTACAAGTTCGACGGCGAACATGCACTCCCGCGATACGTGCCGAATGTTGATCGCGAGAGACTCAAGGACAAGGCGGTGGATTCACTCGTCAATTATCGC
>JBEKHU010000361.1:0-4566 GCA_050012115.1 Bryobacteraceae bacterium
GTTTTCAACTCCGCGAGCTTGGGTTCCATGACAATCACGAGTTCCCTGACTGCCGCCGCGCTCTTCTCGAGCGCCGCGTGCTCGTCCCCGGCGAGCTTCAGTTCAAAGATCGTCTCGATTCCGTTCGCGCCCAGCTTCACCGGCACGCCCACAAAGAGGCCGCTGATTCCGTACTCGCCTTCCAGGTAGACGGAGCAGGGCAGGACGCGCTTTCTGTCCTCGAGAATGGCCTCGATCATCTCCACGGCGGCCGCCGCAGGCGCGTAGTAGGCGCTTCCCGTCTTCAGATACTTCACGATCTCCGCCCCGCCCTCGCGTGTCCGCTTCACCAGCCTCTGGATCGCGTCGTTGTCGAGGAGGTCGGTGATCGGCATGCCGGCCACCGTGGTGTACCGCACCAGCGGCACCATCGTGTCGCCGTGCCCGCCCAACACCATCGTCGTCACGTCGTCCACGGAGACCTTGAGCTCCTGCGCGATGAACGTGCGGAAGCGCGCCGTATCCAGTATTCCGGCCATCCCCATGACCCGCCGCTTCGGAAAACCGCTCGCCGAATAAGCCACGTGGCACATGGCATCGAGCGGATTGGCGACCACGATGAGGATCGCGTTTGGAGAATGCTTCACCGCCTGCTCGACCGTACTCTTGACGATTTCGAAGTTCGCCCAGAGCAGATCGTCGCGGCTCATGCCCGGTTTGCGCGGGAAACCCGCGGTGAAAACGACGATGTCCGAATTCGCCGTGCAGGCATAGTCGTTGGCGCCAGTCAGTTGCACATCCACGTGGCCGATCGGCCCCGATTGCAGAATGTCCAACGTCTTGCCTTGGGGAATGCCATCCAGGACGTCGACCACTACGATGTCGGCCAGTCCCTTGTCCGCCAGCCTGACAGCGCAACTGGCCCCGACGTTGCCTGCTCCAACGATTGTTACCTTTTTCCGCATTGAGAACTCCTCGCCGGCGCGCGGTTCCCGGGTGGAACCCGCAACCGTCTGCTCAGCTCCACACTCATGCCACCGCCGCGTGCGCTCGCATGTTTCCGACAATCGCGGCGGCAAACTCACTCGTCTTGAGCTTCTCAGCTCCTTCCATCTGCCTATGCAAGTCGTAGGTGACGCGTTTTTGGCGGATCGTCTCGGTGATGCCTTGCTCGATGAGCTGTGCGGCCTCCTTCCAGCCGATGAAGTGGAACATCATCGCGCCGCAAAGAATGACGCTCGATGGGTTCACGACGTCCTGGCCGGCGTACTTCGGCGCGGTGCCGTGAGTTGCCTCGAACACGCCATGCTCATCGCCGATGTTGGCGCTGGGCGCCATGCCCAGGCCGCCGACTTGGGCCGCGCAGGCGTCCGAAAGGTAATCACCGTTGAGATTCAGTGTGGCGATCACGTCGTACTCCTCGGGGCGGAGCAGAACCTGCTGGAACATTGAATCCGCGATGCGGTCCTTTACAACGACCTTGCCGCCCGCCGGTGTCGCCCCGGCGTCCGCTTCCGCGATACATGTCAGCGGAAACTCCTCCCGGGCGACTTCGTACCCCCAGTCGCGGAAGGCGCCTTCGGTGAACTTCATGATGTTGCCTTTGTGGACGAGCGTGACGCTCCGGCGTCCGTTGTCCAGGGCGTACTGAATTGCGCGCCGGATCAGGCGCTTTGACGCGGTCTCGCTGATCGGTTTGATGCCGATGCCCGAGTCGGCGCGGATCTTTTTACCCATCTCCTTTTCGAGGAACTGGATAATCTTCTGCGCTTGCTCGGTTCCGGCTTTCCACTCGATGCCCGCGTATACGTCTTCCGTGTTCTCGCGGAAGATAACCACGTCCAGCAGTTCGGGCCGTTTCATCGGAGATGGAACGCCAGGGAAATACCGGACGGGCCGTAGACACACGTATAGGTCGAGTAGTTGCCGCAGGGTGACGTTGAGGCTGCGTATCCCCCCGCCCACGGGCGTGGTGAGTGGCCCTTTGATCGCCACGTGAAAGCGGTGGATCGCATCGAGTGTTCCCTTGGGCAGCCAGTCCTGAAATTGGCTGAACGCTTTTTCGCCCGCGAAGACCTCGTACCAGGCCACCTGTCGCCTGCCTTCGAAAGCGGTTTGGACGGCCGCGTCGAATACCTTGCGCGCCGCCCGCCAGATGTCCGGACCGGTGCCATCGCCTTCAATGAAGGGGATGATCGGGTGGTCCGGGACATCAAGCTTTCCGCCGCGGGCAGCAATGGCTTCCCCGGCGGATGGAACAGGAGTGTTGTTGTAGGACTCCATAGGGATCTCCGGAGTCGAGTGCCGAGCTCTCGACTGCCGCCGCCGGAGACCGGAGTTCTGACGCCGGCCGATCACCGGCGGGAGGGCGCGTGGCGTCTGTTTTGCGGACCCGGTAGTCCGATGCCGGTAGGACTATAACAGACCATCGTGGCCGTTGCAATGGGTTTTCAACCCGAAACTCCGGGTAAACCCGGGACAACGTTCTTGTAAATGCCAGCAAGTTATTGATTCCACTCGGACAGGAGGCGAGCATTTTCGGGCTCGCGAGTGTCGCGGCCGCGCGACATGGCTCGAACTGTCTCCTCGAAAGCCCGGCCTGCCTGGAGGGCGAGTACGGAATCAGCGGCCTCTTTGTGGGCGTGCCGGTGAAGCTGGGCGCGAACGGAATCGAGACGATCTTTGAACTGAAGCTCGCCGGGGACGAGCACGCGGCGCTCGAGAAGAGCGCCGCAGCGGTCAATAAACTCGCGGACATTTTGGCGCCCAAGCTGGGGCTGACCCAGGCGGCCGGTGCCGTCTAGTACGGCCTCTCGTCAGTTGAATGCCGGCGCCTCAATGCTTCGTGTGCGCCGGCGGTCTTGACCGACCGTCAGCAGACCCACAGGGGGGCGCGAAGTCGCCCCGACGCTCGAGATATGGGTCCGACTCCCTGATTCAGGTACACGACTGGCATGGAGCGCCGCGGGCCACACTAAGGCGCCGACGGACAACATTTGCGTGGGAGCCCGCAGGCATCGCTCCTTTCAGGAATCAGGAGACGATGAGCCCTTCGTGTTCAGCCAGTCTGGCGACCATTTGCGCGCCATAATCGAAACCTCTGTCGAAAGCCTGAAGGTTCAGCGTTTCCATGGGAGGTGGAACGGAAGCGGCGACCGCTTTGCGCAGCGCGTCGGGGTCGCATACGTTCGTCACCGCGCCAAAGAAGCCGACGATTACGATGTTCAGTACCACTTTGCGTCCCAGTTCTTCGGCGAGGCGCGTGGCGGGAACGCCGTAGACGCGGCTGCCGGCGGGAAGTCTGTCGATTTGCACCAGATCCTGCTCGGCAATGAGGATGCCGCCGGGCTTCAGCTGCGGCGCGAACCGCGTGAAGGCCTCCTGTGACATCACAACCAGGACGTCGGGTTGCGTGACGTAGGGGTAAAGAATGGGTTCGATCGAAATAATCACCTGCGCGCTGGACGAACCGCCGCGCGCCTCAGGGCCGAAGCTTTGGGTCATTGCGGCATACGCGCCCTGGAAGATAGCGGCGGACCTGCCGATGACCGCAGCGGCCAGGATCACCCCCTGGCCGCCAAAGCCCGCAATGCGAATCTCGGTCAACGGCTGCATGCGACCTCCGGTTCCGTGTAGCGCTCGCCTAGCGACTGGCTCATTTGCGCACGGAGCAGTTCGCAGTAATCGGGGCGCTCGCGGTCCACGAACTTGCCGACGACGATCTCACCGGTCTTCGAAAGGGAGCAGCCACTGGTGGGCGCGCCGTGGCGGATCTTGCTAGCCTCCTTGTAATACTTCATGGCGTCGAGCCCGTCGCCCATTTTGTTGCGGCGCTGGTAGAGCGTGGGGCAGGGTGAAAGCACCTCGATGAAGCAGAAGCCTTTCTTACGGAGCACCTCTTCCATGGAACGACTGAGTTGCATGACGTGATAGGTGGTCCAACGCGCTACATAGCAGGCGCCGGCGGCCTCAGCAAGAGATACCAGGTTAAAGACCGGCTCGCAGACGCCATAGGGAGCGGTGGAGGTGAGGGCCTGAGGGGGGGTAGTGGGGGCTGTCTGGCCGCCGGTCATTGCGTAAATCATGTTGTTCACGCAGATGACCTTGAGGTCCATGTTGCGGCGCGCGGCGTGAATGAAGTGGTTCCCTCCGATGGCGAACAGGTCGCCGTCGCCCGAGTAGACTATCACCTGAAGCGCGGGGTTGGCGAGTTTGAGTCCGGTGGCGAAGGGAATCGCCCGGCCGTGCGTGGTGTGGAAGGAATCCAGGCGCACGTACCCGGCCACACGGCCGGTGCAGCCGATCCCCGAAACGACGGCGACTTTATCGAGATTCGTCTTGGAGTTCAGAAGCGCTCGCGCGAAGCAGTTTAAGGTAGTGCCGATGCCGCACCCTGCGCACCAGATGTGCGGCATCCGTTCCATCCGCAGGAACGGATCTACTGGGTTCTGAGCATTTATCGGAGTATCGAGAGTCGTTTCAATCATCGGACCGCCTCCACGATGGCGTTGAGAATGGCGTCGGGATTGTGCACGGTGCCTCCCGCGTGCGTCACGGAAATCACCTTGGCCTTGCCCGCGACGGAGC
>JBEKHU010000362.1:0-4566 GCA_050012115.1 Bryobacteraceae bacterium
TGCCCGGAGCAGGCAGGCTGGGGACCGTCGCGCTGATGAAGCCCAGCGCGTCGCTCCACTCGCCCCACAAGCGATCGTCGTAGCCTTCCGCCAGCAGGTCGCCGGCATGGGCGATGAAGCGCGCGTCGGGAGCGGCGGCATAAGCGGCGCGGATGGTCCGCGACCACATCGACTTGATGTTGTTCTGTGCGTCTCCGACGTACAGGAAGCGAAACGATTCGGGTTTGGCCGAAGCAGTACGGAACGCGTTCCACTCGCTCCATGTCTTGCCGTCGCCGATGCGGTACAGATACTTCGTCGCCGGCTCGAGGCCCGTGAAGTTCACGACGTAGTGGCCGGATTCCCCTGCCGCCGTCGAAGTCAGCGTGCCCGGGACTGTCGCTGCGGAGTCCCCGAAATTAGGATGAGGCGACGTCTTAGCCACCTGCCCCTGCGGAGTGGAAAGTGCGGTCGTTGTTTGCCACGTCACCGACTGCGTCGTAGCCGGATCGCCGGACCACGTCAGGATGATCCGCGACGGGATCGACCCAATCGGGGCGGCAGCGGCTGGTGCGCAGGGAAGAGGAAAAGTGAAGAGAAGAAGGAGCCCGATGAAGGCGAGACCCAGCGAATAACGATGAGGTGGCTTGATCATGTGTGTCTGTTTAACCTTGTCTGTCTTGTGTTCATGAAGTCGGAAGGGGCAGCGGGAAGGCGTCCCATGCGCCCATCAGCTGCCCCCGTTTGGGAGTTAGAGCAGCATGCAGAATGAACTGCATGCAGCGCGGAGTGCCAACGCCCGGCTAGAAGTCGGTGCGTATCACGAACTCGATGCGCCGCGGAGCGCCCGAGCCCGTCGCGCCTTCGTTGATGATGCTGGTGATGCGCCCGAAGCTGGACGAAGTCCAGTTGCCCGACGGATTCGAGTAGATCGGGTGATTGGCCAGGTTGTAGGCGGTGGCGCGAAGGTTCAGAGAGAACTTCTCGTTGATGCGGAAGTTGCGCTGCAGAGTGGTGTCGAATTCCAGCGCGCCCGGGCCGGTCGCGATGTATCGTCCCACGTCCCCCCAGGTGTACTTGGCCGGCACTGAAAATGCCAGCTTGTTGAACCAGTTGTTGATTGTCTGGTCCGAGGCGTAGATGTCCGCCCCGCTGACATAGTCAGGACGCTGGCTTGAAGTGTTGCCGTCGAGCATCTGGGAGGCCTTGCGCGACATGCTGATGTTGACCGGCAGGCCCGTGCGCCCACTGGCAATGCCGGCGATCGACCAGCCGCCGAGCAACGCGGCGTCGGCGCCCTGCTGAAGGAAAGGCTTGCCTTTGCCGAAGGGCAGTTCATACACCGCGTTGGCGGTGAAATAATGCCGCACGTCGATGTTGGTGCTGCTGCGGTCGCAGGCGCGGCAGGACATATTCTGGAAGCTCACGCCCTCGCCGGCGCCGATGGAGGCGTCCGCGATGCCGTGCGACCACATGTAGTTGCCCTGCAACATGAGACCGTTCTTATAACGGCGTTGGATCTGCGCCTGCAGCGCGTTGAAGTTGTTGTTGCCGGTGTTGGCTTTCAGCCCGAACTGGCTGAACTCCGAGAGCGGGCGCGTGCCCGTCGCGGGATTGATCAGGTTCTCCTGGTACTTGTCGAACAGGTGGGTCCCTTTGCCACCCACGTAGCCGAGTTGCGCGACGAACGCCCTGGGCAACTGCTGCTGAATCATGAAGTCCCAGTTGTTGTAGGACAGGTCCTTGCGGTCGCGGGCGATGGCCTTGGGCGAGTAAAGAGCCTGGCTGGGGTTGACGAACGAGTCGAGCGGATAGCTCAGGCCCGGGGTGTCGGAGCCGCTCCAGGAGTAACGCGGCACGTAACTTTCCGCCGGGTCGCTGAAGTCGTCGTTCTGGTTGCCACCGTAGTAGATGCCGAAGCCGGTGCGAATGGTCGTCTTCCCATGGAGGAAAGCCGGCGCCCAGGCGAGGCCCACGCGCGGGCCGAAGTTCGTGTAGTTGGGGGCGTAGTATGGCGTGCCGGGCGGGCAGAAGCCGTTGCAGGCGTTGATGTCGACCACCGCCGAGTGGTTGTGTATCTCATGCACGACCGAGTAGAACTCGTAGCGCAGGCCCAGGTTCAGGGTCAGGTTCGGAGTCACTTTGAACTCATCCTGCGCGTACGCCATGTACATTGTATGGTGGCTCTGTGCGATGCCCTCGCCCTGGAGGTAGTTGGCTGAATCGGCGACGTTGTTGATGAAGTCCTCGTTAGAGGCGTAGGTGATCGCTTGCGTGGTGATCGTGTTGCCCGAATTGTTGAGATGGACGATGCGCATATCGACTCCGGCCTTGAAGGTGTGGCGGCCGACGATCTTGGTTAGGTTGTCGATGATCGCGTACGTTCTCCCGAGCTCGGTGTCCAACGAGTTGCTGCTCAAGCCGTCAAAGCCGGCCGGACTGGTGGCGACGGGCGCGGTGCCGTAGACCCAGTCGTGATAGTCGACGTGATTCCAGCCGAACTTGACTTCGTTGATCAAGGTCGGAGAGATCAGCTTCTGGTACTGGACGGCCAGGTTCTGCGGTATCACCGGGATGACCTCGCGGGTGCCCAGCGCATCCTGCGGGATGTCCTTGTAGGCGTTGTCGATGTTGTAGCGCACATACATCGTGTCTTTGTCCGAGAAGCGGTAGTCGAAGCGCGCTAGCCCGGAGCTTTCACGAATGTTGTCGCTTTGAACGAGGGTCACCTGATCGGAGATTTCGTCCACCGGCGTCCCGCCCGTGGGATAAGGATTGACAAGCGGCGCCATCGCGGGCGACTTGGCTAGAGTGGCCGCACGGAATGCCGCGTTGGGCACGAAGTTTATGAACGAATAGCCCAGATGCTGGTTCAGTCCTTCGAAATTTGCGAAGAAGAACGCCTTGTTCTTCACGATTGGGCCACCCACACCGCCGCCATACTGATTCAGCGTGAATGGCGGGAGGGTGGATCCGTCGAATGGAGAGCGAGCGTCCAGCGCGGCGTTGCGGACGGCATAGAACGCGCTGCCATGGTAGTCGTTGGTTCCGGTCTTGGAAACTACGTTGATTTGCGCGCCGCCCGCCGCACCGCTCTCGGCGGTGTAGACGGCCGTCGTGACGCGAAACTCGGAGATCGCGTCGATGGCGACCGCGAGGCGCGTGTCGGATTTCATGGTCTGTTCCTGCACTCCCGTGGCGTCGATGCCGTCGAGCGTGATCATACCGTCGTCGAGCGAATGACCGTTGAAACGGACGCTGCGCTGCGACCCGTCCCCGTAGTTGACGGCGCCATTGGCCAGCAGGGAGAGCTCGGCCCAGTTGCGCCCGTTGATGGGCAGGTCTCTCATCTGGTTCGTGTCGATTACCTCGGCGACTTCTGCATTGGCCCGGTTCAAGCCTTCCAGGGAGGCGACCACATCGATGTGCTCCGACGCGGCGCCGACTGCCAGTTGCGCGTCTACAGTGCGAATCTCGGCGAATTGGATAGTGATGTCACTCACTGTCATCGGGCGGAAACCTGAGTGCGCGATCAGCACCTGGTAAGATCCGACCGGCAGCGAGGCGAATTCATAGATGCCCGCGCCGCCGCTGAGCGTCTCACGATGCAGCCCCGTGGTGGGCGATTTGAGTTCTACGTGCGCGCCGGCCACCAGGCCGCCGGTCGCATCGGTAATTGTTCCGCGAATGGTGGCGCGGTCCTGGCCGTACGACAGAGTCGCCAGGAAGAGCGCCGCCGAAATGAGCGATAAGCGTTGAGTAGTCATTTTCACCTAACCCCTGAATAAGTTACTTGCTAACGACGAGTACGCCGAAGGTGCCCGGTTTCACGCGCCTGCGGCTGCTGCCCGTTTCCGCGGCTTCGTAATCGGCCGTGGAGAGATAAAGAGTTTTGGATTTCAGATCGAGCGCCATGGTCTTGGCGCCGAATTGCGTTGTGATGGTCTCCACGGCGCTGTACTTGTCCGCGGAATCCTGGTGGAACACGTTCACGGTGCCCTCGCCATTTGAGAAAAAGAGCATGCGCGTTTCGGGGTCGAATGCGGCGGCGTCGACACGCGTGCCGATCGGCGCCGTGGTCACCAATCGGCCGTTGGATGCGTCCACCACGGCCATGATGCCGCTGCGGCACCCGGCGAAGAGACGCTGATTCTGGCGGTCGATGGCCAGCGCGGTCGGCGTTTCGCACGGCGCGAGTTTCCAGCGCTCGACCACTTTCAGCGCCTGCGCGTCGACCTTGACCATTTCGTTCTTGTCCTCGATGTTCGTGAAGATGTGCCCGGCGCCATCGGACGCGGATGCTTCCAACGCACCGCCAATTTCGACAGTGCCGACGACCTTCGCCATCGCCGGATCGATCACGCTCGTCGTGCCTGAGCCGGCGTTGTTGACATACACGCGCCGCGTGGCGTCGTCATACAGCAGCGCGTCCGGCTTCTGCCCGACCGGCACTTCCGCGACCACACTGAGCGTTTTCACGTCGAAGACCGTCACCGACGCCGAACCACCGTTCGTGATAAACCCGCGCCCAACCTCCGGCGCGAGGGCCGTCCCATGCACGCCCTTGCCCGGCACCGAACCGATAAC
>JBEKHU010000363.1:0-4564 GCA_050012115.1 Bryobacteraceae bacterium
TGCTGGAAAGCCAGGATTTCCCGGCCCCAGGTTGTCCCGGCAGGGCGACATGCGCGTCGTGCGCGTGAGAAGACGGCTCCCGGAAGGGGGGATGCGACTCGCAGGATGGAAGGACGGCGGCTCGGTGTATCCTGGACAGGAGCCGGGAGTCTGAAATGGAGATTCCGGTTAAAGTGAACGCGGCGCAGTTTGACCGCCCGTGGATGGAGGTCTGCGGCGGGCCGGGACCCAGTCCAGGCCGCGCTGTGACCGATGGCCGGCGTCCAGCCTTTGGAGGATCAGATCGTGGGCACAGACCAACACAAAAGCAAAGAAACAGTTGTCGTTTGGATTGTGTTGGCAGTAGCGGCGACTGTCCTCAGGATCACACTCCTGCCGCTGCAAAGCGTGGACCTGCGTGACTATTTGCTCCCATGGGTCCAATTTGCCAGGGACCATGGAAATTGGCGAGCATTGGCACTCCCCTTCAGTAACTACTTTGCCGCATACAATTACATCCTGGTGCTCTTGTCCTATGCACCCAAAACAGGTATGGATGCGTCGCTGATCAAGCTCACGGCGCTGCCGTTCGAGGCGTTTGCGGGCTGGACCGCCTACCGTATTGCGGCCTTGTGCGGGTGCAAGCAAGAGTCCGACGGCCCGTGGCGGTCGCCGTGGCACGCGCTCCTGGCGATTATGCTCCTCCCCAGCGTGATTCTGAACGCGTCAGCGTGCGGGCAATGTGACATTATCTACACGAGCTTTCTGCTGGCATGCACATACGATTTCATGCGAAGAAACGGCTGGCGGGCGTGTTTTTGGCTAGGCATGGCGCTGTCGTTCAAACTCCAGGCCATCTTCCTGGGACCTTTCGTTTTGCTGATGTTGCTGCGGCGCCGCATCTCCCTGGTGCAATTGGGCGTCGCGCCGCTGGTGGTGGCGGCCTTGGCTGTTCCTCCGATTCTCGTGGGGCGGCCGATCCACCAGGTCATCGTACTCTACCAGGAGCAGACAACCCTTTACACGGCGTTGGGGATGAACGTGGCGAACTGGTGGTCCTTCGTGCCGAAACAATTCCACGCGGCCGGCTTGTGGGTGGCCCTGGCAGCCGCAGCCGCCGCTGCGCTGGCGTATGTAGCTATCGGCAGGCGCCGGACCGCGCTGGACGAGGGTTGGATTCTCTTTGCCGCCGCGCTTTCCCTAACGATCATGCCCTTTATGCTGCCGCGAATGCACGATCGATATTTCTTTCCGGCGGAGGTGTTCTGGGCGGTCCTTGCGTGCGCGAGAGTGTCTTCGTTCGTTCCCGCTCTTCTGATGCAGATGGCGGCTTTGCTCGTGTATTGTAACTTCCTGATCAGACCATGGCGTCCCGTGAGAGGGGCCGCTGTGGCGGTGGCAGCCGTGATGACCACGTTTGTGCTGGTGTGGGCGTGGAAGGTCTACCGCGATTCGAGTCTGAGCGGTGGCAAGGCGCATCCAGCAGGCCCGCGGCCTGGTGCCGTACTGGCGTGATCTATCTGCCGCGCCTTTGCCGCTGCCTCAAGGATGCCACCGGTTCCGGTTTGCCGGCGATCGGCTCACGATCGACGGCGTGTCGGAGGACTGCTCCTTCGAGCCGATCCCGCAGGCGCGGGTCAGGTGGCCATTCGTTGACCGGAGCAACCATTGGGTTACAATGAGAACGGTACGCGCCCGTAGCTCAGCTGGATAGAGCGTTTGCCTCCGGAGCAAAAGGTCGGGCGTTCGAATCGCCCCGGGCGTACCACTTAACCCATTGGAAGTCTTCTGATTACAGGCGACTCGAGCGAGCGCAGTAGCACCTTGCTAGCGATCCGCGGCCGGCGCTTTCGGATGACCGGGTTCGGGGATCCTCGGGGCACGCCCACGATGCAGCGCCGAGGCGATCCGGTTCGCAAGCCGACGGCGGGCATTCTCATAGTCATTGCCGGTCTGGGAGAAGCTGACCGGGGCGCTGGCGTACGTATCGGAGAACACCTGCGGCACAAGGGTTCCAACCAGCTCGTCCACCAGAGCCCCCAGTCCGAGTTGCCGCCCCATGCTGAGGTACAGGTGGTCCTGGAGCCCCCGCCGGAAATTGGCCAGCTGAATGGTCGAAACCGGACCCACGATGCCGCGATTTTGATCCGGGAACTGCACATCGGTGCCGGGATACATGAGCACTCCGTCGCCGTAGGCGAACGCGCCCCCCGGAGTGCCGCGAGAGTCGAATGTGATCGGGTTGCCCCACACATTCTGGAGCCGGTTCGTGGGCTTCTGGGAATTGTGCAACCAGTGATCCGTGTGCCAATAGAAGTACGTCTCAATACCGTGCTTGAAGCAGGCCCAGATCATCGCCCGCGGATCGGTGGCAGGCGAATCGATGACGATCGCCGGAGCGAAGGGCCGGCCGCCGTTGTAGGTCCAATAACGATGACCCTTGGCGCGCTCCGCGATGGCCGTGCCGATCACGTACTCGGACGGAGCCGCGCACCAGATGTCGATCGCGCCGTCGAGATCCGGGACCCACTGCGAGGTGACGAACAGCGGCAGGGTCTTGCCAATGCCCGGGTCGGACTTGATGTTCGACGAGACCGTTCGGATGTACGGATACTGATCGGACGAAGGCTCGTCGGGCAGATAGACAAACGTCGTCGCCTGCGGAAGAAACCCGGCCAAGAACGTCATCCACTGGTCGGAGGTGTTCGACGCGCTGGCCTGCGTGTCATACGCAGTGCCGGGGCCGTAAAAGGTCGCTGGAAGAATTCGGTTGCCCGTTCCTTCGCCGGGCCCTCCGTAGCCTGTCGCGGCAGTGAAGGCGCTGCCATCGAAGCGACCATGTGCGGCAAGCGCCGTCGGCTGGTCGTAGGCATTGACAAACTCCACGCGATTGCGGTGCGCGAAGCGGTGGTACTCAGCGTCGAGGTTGAGTCCCTGATAGAGTTCCGGCTGGGAACTCTCGTAGTAGAACATCGCGTTGATGCTGTTCTGATCCGGGAGCGTGAAATCGAACAGCTCCAGTTCGACCGGGACGCTGATCACCGTGCCGTCGGCCGAGACCTGAACCTCGCCTTCGTACACTCCTGCGGAAAGATCCTTGCCCGTGTAAATCTCGATCCAGAATCCCTGATTCTGGCGCGGCGAGACGGTGAGAGGAAACCCACCGCGACTTGCCAGCGCGTTCTCGGGAACGAGTTGGACGGGTTTCCAACCGACGATGCCAGCCGGCGCGCTGGGCGAGCCCGCAACATAGATCCAGGTGGCGCTGGACGGCCCCGGGATGTACATGTAGTTCTCGGAGAAGATCTGGATGGGCCGTCCGGCATACTGGCTCGGGTCGTCGCCCGGCGCCTGGTAGGTGATGGTGGAAGAGCCGGAAGTGCTGGTGAGAGCCGGCAGCGAAAGGCTCAATTGCTGAATGCCGTTGGCACCCGACTCGACGATCACCTGAAAAGCGAGCATCTCATTGCGCGCGCCGAACAGGAAGATGCGTGTGCCATCCCACGCGGAATTGCCGCCTTTGTTCGCGTTCGCGAGATCGTCACGGGCGACCTTCTCACTGTCGTTGACGGCCCATACCGCAGCGACGGCGGCCGCATTCTGGGCCGAGGCCCGCGGAAGCAGCAACGCTGCCGCAAGCAACATGATCGCTTTCGCTTCGCTCTTATGTGTCATGTCGCTCCCATCACGAATATACGCCAGTGGACAGGCGGCCGATCACATGCGAAGGCGACCGGATGCGCAGCCGGTCTCATAGTTCCGTGGTGACTGTGTGCGGCTTGGCGACCAGCCGCCTGCCTTCTGTTCTATGCGCAGCAGGTTGAAAACCACGCCTTAGCTTCAGTTAGCCGAAAAGGACGATGCCGTGCTCCCGGCGCTCAGCCGAGTCACCTTTCTCATTCCACGATCCTGATCTTGCCGAGCGCGTACCACCCGTCGGGCTGGATGCCGGCGATCGCGAGTTTCACCCTCGGCAGTCTCGAGACTGGGTCCAGCAGCGCGATTTGGAGATCGTACTCCCCGGCGGGTAGTTCCGCCGGAACAAACACCGAGTTGTCATAGACGATGTCGCCCGGTAACCAGGTGCGAATATCGGCGTCCGTCGGCAGGACTACACTTTGTGATCCTCTCTTGAGCCTCAGCGCGAGCAAATACTGCCTGTAGATTGGAGCGACACCCTTGTTTTCCCACCAGGTTGCAAACTCAAGCTTGCCCTGAACCTCGACCGCGGGTTGGTATGTGAACTTCCGCAACACGAAGCGGTAGCCCATCTTCTTCAGCCACCGGTCCACCTGCGGCTTCCATTCGGCCGGCACCGCCGAGGACTTCCCATTGAAAGATGAGATGTGCCACTTGAGCGATTGATCGATGATATAGTCCACATCCCACCCCTTGTCCTTCCAGTGCTGCATCACCCAACAGACTTCGAAACTCACCGGCGCCTTCTGCCAGGCGTCGCGCATCCCGAAGTTGATGATGGCTTCTGGGTAGTAATCGTACATATGGTTCCACGCGGGATTGAAGCCCCCCATGTCACCCAGGCAGTCCACGCGCCAGCCAACATCCTTCTTCGAAATGGCGTACT
>JBEKHU010000364.1:0-4562 GCA_050012115.1 Bryobacteraceae bacterium
GAATCCTTGCGCCTGGTGTCGCTGGCCCGCGCGGCCCTGGCGCAACTCGGTGACGCGGAAGCCTGGCGCCACGTCGCCGTGCTCCGGGAACAGACCAGGAAGCTCGCCGGCTGGGGCGCCACCGACACCGTGCTGATTGCCCGCCGGCCCTTCACCGCGGACGACCTCGCACGCATCCATCGGGCCGCCACCGATGGATTCGAGACCATCTACACGCCCGATGCGCCCGGCGCGACCGCCTTCCGCGATCTCCTTCTGGCCCCCGACCCCCAGCGCTTCTACGACTCCTACCGCTTCGATGTCCGCCCGGTCCCCGACGACCGGCCGTTCTTCTTTTACACGGTTCAACCGCGCGATGTCTGGGGCTTCGTCCGTTCATTCAACCACGAGAGCGCCGACTACAAAGTGAACCTGGCTCTCTCGTCGCTCTTCGCGCTCCTCGGCGTCAGCGCCGTGGCCACGCTCGTCACCCTGTTGCTGCCCCCGCTGCTGCTCGGCGCCCGCCTGCCGCGCGAGCGCGGCGTGGCCTGGTTTCTGCCCTACTTCCTGATGCTCGGCGCGGGCTACATCATCGTCCAGGTCGGCCTCATCCAGAAGCTGATCCTGCTCCTCGGCCACCCCACCTACGCCCTCACGGTCGTCGTCTTCTCGATGCTCATCTCCAGCGGTGCGGGCAGCTACGCCAGCCGCGCCATCCTCAATCGCCAGGAGCGCCGTTTGCGCCTCGTCCCGGTCGGCGTGGCCCTGGCCGTGGCGGTGCTCGCCCTGTTGATCACGCCGGCCATCACGGCTCTGGCCACCGCGCCTTCCTTCGTGCGCCTTTTGGCGGCGGTCCTGATGGTTGTACCGGCCGGCTTCCTGATGGGCATGCCATTCCCGGGCGGCCTCGCCGTGCTCGAGGCCTGGCAGCCCTCGGCCGTCCGCTGGGCCTGGTCGATGAACGCCGCGGCCAGCGTCTTCGGCTCCGCTCTCGCCATCTGTTGCGCGATTTATTTCGGGCTGCGCACGGCCCTCTTTCTGGGTGCCGGCTGCTATCTCGCCGCAGCGCTCATTCTCTCCGCCACGGCGCGCTTCCGCCGCCGCCCCGCCTGATTCTGCCGGGCCGCAATCCTATTTTTTCGATGCTCGTCGGCGCTGCTGCGCGCGCCGCCTGTTCACGAGGTTACTTCGACCACCGCCTCCGTGACCTGCCCCAGGTACTTCCCGTTGCACAGCACATCGGCCGCAATCGCCAGCCGCGGCGCTGGCGCCGCCCAGCCCCGCGGCACCGTGATCCGCACATTCCCCGAGGCCTTGCCTCGCGCCGGCGCCTCGATCTTCACCACGTCGGGCGTCACCTGCCACTCACGCGGCGTGACCAGCGCCACTTCCAGTTTCATCGGCGCGGCCCCGTAGTTGGCCACGTTGACCTTCAGCGTCTGGCTTGATCCCGCGGCGAGCACGATCTGGTAAGGATAAATGCTGACCCAGCTCGGGTCGAGCCCGAAATCCACCTGGCCCTCCGGCAACAGGTCGAAGAAGAACTGCTGCTGCCGCCGCAGCTTCTTCGCGGTCGCCTCGAGGATCGCCCGGTCCACCGGATAGGCGCGGCCATGCCCGGGGCAGATCATCTCCGGTTCGTGCGCGATCAGGTTGTGGATCGACTTCAGGTGGCTGTCGTTCTCCACCTTGTTGCGGAAGATCAGGTTGTGCCGCAGCGTCCCGTCCTTAGCCTCGTTCGTGAAGAACGCGTCCCCCGTGAACGCCAGCCGCTTGCCGTCCACGGTGGTGAACAGCGCCATCTGGTAGTCGGTGTGCCCTGGGGAATGCGTGATCTCGAACTCGTATTCCTCCCACCGAAATGTCTCGCCGTGGCGGAACGACCGGTCCACCTTGAACGCCTCGCCCAGGATGCACCCCAGGTTGTATCCGCGCGGATTCTCGAACACGTCGACCATGTTCTCGTAGCACCAGACCTTTGCTCCGTGCCGGCGCTTCAGATGCGGGAAGCCGTTCATGTGGTCGTCGTGCATGTGGCTGGGCATCGCCACGTCGACCGATTTCATTCCGAACTCGCGCTTGAGGTTGTCGATACTGTGTTCGACGAAACGCATGCGGGCGGTGGCGGCGGTCGCATCATTGAATGCTCTGAAGTGCACGCCGGATGCCGAGCCGTAGTCGATGAACATCGCCTTGCCGCTGTTTGACAGCAGCGCGTAAAACGTCGACGTCGTCAGGTAGTGGCACACCAGATGCGGGCTCACCGCATACGGGCGGTGCTCCTCGACCGGCGGATTGCCGGTCTGAAACCGGTAGTAGTCCGTCAGCCGCCCGATCGTCGTCGTAATCGCCTCGGCCGGCGACGCGATCGGCTCCCCATGCGAGGGGCACAGCAGCTCCGGCTTCTGCTCCTTCAGCCGCGCCAGTGAGTAAATCCCCAGGTCGATTCCCTCGCTGCCGCCGTATTGGATCTGCGTGTCGTACAGGTTTTGGATCTTGCCCGGCGCAATCATCAGGTCGCCCGAGAAGGCCACCCGCTTGCCGTCAACGTTCCCCACGAGCGTGATCGAGCCCAGTGTGTGCCCCGGCGTGGGCAGAATGAAGAACTCGCTCCGTCCCCATGGCAGCGTGCTGTAGTCGGCCAGCGTCCGTGCCACCGGCACGTCCTCGGTGACCGTGTTGAAATCGTTCCGCACGTAGTAGAGGTGGAACACGCGCCGGTTGCGCCAGAAATTGCGTGCATCGGCGAACAGGTGCACTTCGTGCGCCGGCACGGCGATCGGGATGCCGCGCGCGACGGCCTTGTGGAAGCCCTGGCACTGATCGCGGTGGTGGTGTGTGTGGAGCACCCAGTCCACTTTTGTGATGCCCAGCGCGGCCAGGTGGTCGAGGACTTTGCCCGAACCGAAGTCGATCAGCACGGCGCGGGAGCCGTCGCGGACGATGTACACGTTGCAGGTGTCTTCGAAGAGGAACAGGTTCTCCGTGAGCTTGCGCGGGCTGCCCGCGGGTTCAAACGCGGACTGCCGGTAGCCGGGATCGGCGGGGGCGGGGGCGGCGGCCGGAGCCGCGCCAGGGACCACGGCGGGCGCCCCGGCCAAAGCGGCGGACTTCAGGAAGCTGCGGCGGGATGCGTGTGGCATGGATCCATACTATACACGCCAGCCCGCGGTGGATCTCTTGATTTCGATTCTTCGTGTGCCTTTCCAAAAAGCAAAAGCGCCAAAATTTGGCGCTTTTTCAACCAGGAATCAATGAGTTACGGTTAAAAAGTTGCCAAACTTTGGCGTTTTACCCTGCTCCTGCGCCTACCCCTGGCAACTGCCGGAGCGCATGGAATCTGGATTTTCTGAAGCGCGTGGGAAGGGCGCGGATGCCCGCTTCCCCCCTGAGAAATGCCGCTTAGCTGACCACCGGTTTGCGGTCGTTGATCGGACTGAACCGCAGCGCGTTCTCCAGCGCTTCGCAGAAGAAGTACTCGCCCCACATCACGCTTTCCTCGACGCCCAGCTCCTTATGGAGGTGATACACGCCGCCCTTGAGGACGCCTTCCCAATCCTCGTCGTTGATGGCCGTGTAGTTCCTGCACAGCGTCTTCAGAATCTTCAGTGCGCAGGACCAGTAGTAGAAACCTTTGACTGGATCCGGCAGCATCCGGCACAGCCGGATCAGCGCGCCCGCCGCGATCGCCGCCGCCGACGTATCGGGAATCTTGCGGCTATCGCCGGCCGCCTGGAAGTCCCACGGCGGAACCCCGTCGGCGTTGGTGTGCGTCAGATAGTAATCCGCGCACGCCTGCGCCGTTTGCAGAAACCGCGGGTCACGCGTGTACTCGAAGCACGATCCGAATCCGTACATCGCCCACGTCAGTCCGCGCGACCAGCACGAATCGCCGCGGTGACCCTGCTGTGTGGAATGCCGCAGGAACTCGCCGCTCTCCACGTCGAAAATGCCCTCGTGCGCCGTCGAGCCGTCGCCCCGCACCAGGTACCGGCGCGTCGTCTGCGCGTGGCGAATCGCGATGTCCCGCAGACGCCGGTCGTTGGTCTCGCGGGCCGCGTATAAGATCACCGCCACGTTCATCATGATGTCGATGAACAGCGACTCCTCGCCCACGAACGAGCACAGGTACTGGCCCTTCTCCCGGAAGCGCAGCGCCATGGTTTTGCCGGCCTGCACCAGTACGTCGTTCAGCCGCGGCTCGCGCGTCACCTGGTACCAGCGGTAATACGTCGACAGGAAAATGAACCCCAGGTCGTGCACCTCGCGGTCGAACTGTCGCGGCTCCAGCGGCAGGCTGTACTCGATCGCTTTCTGCATCCAGTAGCCCTTATCCGCGTTCTCATCGGGCTCGGTTCTTTGGAAGATCCACATCAGCCCGGGCAGGAACCCGTCGCACCAGTGGGTCCACGCCGGACCGTCGTGCTTCCACTTCCCATTCTGGGTGTACATGGGGTAGAAGCCTGGATGCTTCTCCGTCAGCGCCCGCACCTGGCGCTTGGCAAACTGCAGCGTTTCTTGGAACAGACTTCTGTCGATCTCGGGTTCGAACTGGATCACGGCGTTGAGCCTCCCGGAACCTC
>JBEKHU010000365.1:0-4562 GCA_050012115.1 Bryobacteraceae bacterium
TGTAGGGTACTTGGCGGAGCCACTTCGCCGCCCCGTGTTTCCGGCTCTCGGCCACCAGTTCCTGCCGCGCCTGCTGCCGCAGCGGCTGCAACTGGTCAAGTTGTTGATACAGCCGCTCGGCGCACCGGCGCACGCTGCTCTCGGGCAGCTTTTCCAGCCACGCGGCGCGGTGCCGCGGCGCATATACGGTCTGGCCGCTACACGGGATGGCCCAGCTGCGATACAGGGCCTTGAGGCGGTTCATCACCCGGGTCAGATCCTGGCTCAGGACCAGATAGCTGCGCGCCAGTTCCTTCAGCCGACGCACACCGTTCTCGCCGTGATAGACCGGCGACAGCAGACCCGCTCGCAGCAACTCCGCCAGCTTGCGCGCGTCTACCCGATCACTCTTATTGCCCTCTTTCAGCAGCGCGTTCTTGCGTGGGTTGCAGACCACCACCTGGGCCACGTGCGGCCGCAGCAAGTCGTACAGCCAAGCCGCCCAAGTGCCCTCCTCAAACGTGACGCACAAGCTCCCCCGCAGCCCGCCGAAAAACTCTAGGATCGTCGCTGCCTTCGTCTCGATCACGCACTCCATCGCCACTTTGCCGGAGGCGTCCAGAACTGCCACCGAAGTCGTTGCCTGATGAACGTCCAGGCCGATATACTTCTTAGCATCCATAAGGGTGCTCCTTCCCGTCGGTGTCTAGGCCAACGCTCCATAGCGTACGCGAGGCGGGGCGCCCTTTTACAATGCATCGGTCAGGTCATATTGACGGAAGCTTTATATCTCGATACAGTATAATTTTGTTGTTAATTAAGATGCAAGATCATTTTGCCTGAAAGTGACAAAAAGAAGGACTGAACATCTTAAACTCCTTGCGCCAAATCGAACCTCGGTGCATAATAAAAACCGCAACCTGCAGCAGTCAGCTGAATCTACGCCCGACAGAGGCGAGCGAAGGCTATGGGTCGATGGAGAGAGGAAGGGGAGAAACATGAAACATTTTGCGTATGGAGCATTTCTGCTATTGCTGGTGGCAGGTTTTGGGTTACCGGCGATGGCGGATTCAGTCCCGTTGGTGAATCCGGGGTTTGAAACCCCGCCCGTCCCCGATGGCTTCAACGTCCCTTTTATCGCTGGTAACTATAGCCACGACCCCATCGCGGGCTGGACCGAGACGGACCCCGCCCATTCGGGCCAGTGGCAGCCGACCACCGTGGGGCCGAGTAATGTGTACAACTCTCTTCCAGGCAGCCCGACGATCGGGTTCGTTACCCCCAATGGCGCGTCGCTCTCGCAGGACGCGACCACGATCGAGGCGGGCACGACCTACACATTGACGGTGGATGTTGGCCGCAGGACGGACATGGGCTGGATTGCGCCCACTGTGGCACTGGAAACATACGTCAATAGCGGCTACATCGTTCTTGCCACGGCCCCCGCGGTCATTCCCACGAACGGCGGTTGGGCCAACTTCACGGCGACTTACAGTGCCGACAGTACGTATGCGGGCGACCCCCTGTGGATCTTCCTGATTAGCAATTACCAGCCACCGAACGCTGATTGGGCATTTGGGCAGGGGCAAGGGAATTTCGACGACGTGCATCTGGATGCCTCACCCGAGCCTGCCACCATGGCCTTGATCGGGATCGGTCTGTGCGGCCTCGCTCTCCTGAGGCGGCGTCTGCGCCGGTAGGTCCTGAACGGTTTGCCAACGACGATGCTCTCGGCTGTCTTGTCCGCCGAGGGCATCGCTGTGTTTATGGGCGCTCTCCGGGATGGCCTGGGCGCGGGGGAGACCGCGCCGTCCCGCCACCATGGAACGCGCCAACCCCTCAAGCCTAGCCGGCGCGCGCGGGGAGGCCGCACGCAGACCACAAGTCAGCCATTTCAAAGTTGCCGCTCCTGCTGCCCGGCGTTAAAGTGAGAGATTCTATGCGCGTCTGTCTCGACTGCACTCCGTTTCTCGGGAAGAGCGCCGGCATAAAATCGTACCTTTATTACCTGTATGCGTCCATGCGGGGCTGCGCCGGCAGCCGCAAACTATCTGCTTTCCCGTTTTTGCGGAATCCAGGTGTTTTAAGACACGACCAATCGACGATTAACCGGTTTTCCACAACCTACCGGACCTTTGTCGCACGATTCTGCAGGCTTCCCCGCTGTCCGCTGCTGGAACTGGCGGCGGGCAAAGCGGATGTATTTCACGCATCCAATCTGATCGATCGCGGCCCGCGTGGGGCGGTGCTCACGACTACGGTCCACGACTTGACCACGTGGCTGATGCCTGAGCTGCATCTAGCACGCACAGTGGCCTCGGACAAGGTTTTCTTTGTAAATGTAGTAGATAAAGCTGAGCGGATCATTGCGGTTTCAGAGAACACAAAGAGGGACCTGATGAGCCTGCGCGGCATCGCGGAGAGCCGCATCGAGGTCATTTATCCGGGTGTCGATGAGGCGTTCTTTCTGGGCGATCCCGCGGATGGCGCGGCGCGCAGGGAGAGATATGGTCTGAAGAAGCCCTACCTCTTAAACGTTGGCACGCTTGAACCTCGCAAGAACATTGGCCGGTTGCTCGATGCGTACTCGGGGCTGAAACCCTCGCTGCGGGAGGAGCATGAGCTGATCCTCGTGGGCATGGAAGGATGGCTGAGCCCGCAGTTGATGAATCAGTTGCACAGCGGCGTGCCCGGCGTGCGGTGGTTGCATTACGTCCCCAGGGAAGATCTGCTGGCGATCATCGGCGGCGCCACGATGTGCGTCTACGCCTCGCTGTACGAAGGATTCGGATTCCCCGCGGTGGAGTGCATGGCGGCGGGCGTGCCAGTCATCGCATCGCGGGCAGGTTCGTTACCGGAGATCTGCGGCGAGGCCGCGCTGCTGGTTGATCCGCTCAGCGTGGAAGAGATCCGCGCGGCGATCGAACGCCTGCTGCTGAGCCCGGAGGAGCGCCGGCGAATGATTGAAATGGGCCGAAGTCAGGCGCAACGATACCGCTGGGAGAAAACCGCCCATCTGACCTGGGCGTTTTTCGAGAGCGTGATTGGCGGGTGAATCGCAGGCCCAATTCCTCCAGGACCTGGCCAGGACAGCACGATCCAAGAGCGGAGCAATAGCGGAACAGGCGAAGCGAGAGGGCAGCGGCCCCATGCGCGCCGGGAACCGGAGCCTGGCACATTCCATGAGCTTCAATCCGCGCTCCGGGCCGGCAGGGGCGCGGCGGTTGGCCGCAGGCTGGGGTCCGGCGTTGCGGTCAGCGGCCCCTGAAACGGCCGAGCGCGACAAAGGCGGCTCGCTTGACCAGCAATTCCGCCTCGGGATGCGACGCGACGCGCTCGAGGGCGGCTCGGGCTGCGCTCACGTTGCCGGATTGTTCGTACAGGCTGGCGAGCGCCAACTCCGCTTTCAGCTCCCAGACTGAGTCGTGCCGCGAGGAGGCGATCGCCCGCAGGTGTTCCAGAGTGTTCACTGCTTCGGGCAGGCGTCCAGTATTCTGCAACACCATCGCGATGTCATAGCGGGCCTCGCAGCGCTGGCTGCTGTTCAGTTCCTCGCTGTCCTGGATGGCCTCCAGGTGCGGCCGCGCCGCCGCATACTCTTCCGCAAGAAAAAGCAGGCGAGCCAGACACCAGCGGGCCTGGAGCTGAGCCGCGGGGAAATTGACCGGAGCGAGGGCGGATTCTGCAAAGCACTGCCGGGCTTCGCCGTAGAGACCCTGCCCTTCCAGCACGAGCCCCCAGCGGTAAAACAGATTGGCCTTGAGTGACGTGTCCAGCGGCACCATGGTGCTGAGACGCTCGTACATCGCGGCCGCGGACTCCGGATCGCCGTGCTGCTCGAAGGACCAGCCGGCTTCCATCCACAGAGCCTGCGCCGAGGAATCGATGTGGGTCCCGGAAGCGGGTAACTGAGCCTCGAACTGAGCTCGGAACCGCTCCCCTTGCCCCATCCGCGCCAGGCAGACGAGCTTCAGAAGGAGCACGTGGAGAGCGTCCGGAGTACTGCCAGGCAGGGTTTCGGGAATCCGTTGAAGCGCCAGCAGTGCCTCGGGGTACTGAGCTTCACCCATCCGCATGTTCGCCAGATGATACAGCGCGAGCCCAGCGTAGGGGGACACGTCGAGGCGGGCAGCGGACTCGTAGAAATCCGCCGCAGCCCGGGAATCGCCGGCGGTCTGGGAGACTACGGCGCTGCGGAACAGAGCGCAGGCCCGGAACTCAGGGGGGCACTCTTCCCAGCGGAGCACTTCGGCATACAGGCGCGCCGCTTCTTCTCTTCTGCCCACCTCTTCCAGCCCAAACCCGATGGCTGAGTAATAGTGAGCGGCCTGCGCTCTTCCGACCGCAGGCGCCGGCAGCAGTTCGATGGCAGCCCGAAAGGCCTCAAGCGCCACTTCCTGAGAGTCGAACGGCGGCATGAAACCGCCCAGAGGCGCGAACCAATGCGAATCCGGGACGGGGAGACTCGGCCCACTCACAACCTTAAGTATAGGTGCGCCCCCGGCGGCTTGGGCCGGCGGTTTCCCGGGGTCAACCGCCGCATCGCGGGGACTCCAGGCGCAGGTTGAGTTGCGTTCCCGCGT
>JBEKHU010000366.1:0-4556 GCA_050012115.1 Bryobacteraceae bacterium
GCTTTCTCTCAATTTACCGGTTTCCCGCTCCCCTGGGGTGTCGTCCGCACTCTGACCTGGGTTGGTGGTGGTTTCTTCGAGCCGAATCGGCCGTAGCGCTGCCGCGCCTGAAGTTGATGCACCGAAATGAAGCGTCCGCACAACTCGGGCTGGCCGAGGACCTAATGGATGGGGGCGGGAGATTTCGGAGGTCACGCCGCTTTCAGGCAAGTGAACAGAGCAGGTTGCCGAAACCTGCCCCGAAGCTTCCCACCACTCCCCCCTGAATCTCCCGCGCTCCTGGTATGGTGTACGGGATGAGGCGTGCTTCGATTCTCCCGCTGCTGGCGAGCGCGGCCCTGTGCGCGGCGGCGCTTCCGAGCCCGGCCGCCCGGCGGATTGCCATTGAATGGAAAGAAGGCCGCCCGCAGGGGCGCATCGGTGTAACCGGCGGAACGCTCGCCTCCACGGCCGTGGCGCGCGGCCACGGAGCCATCGAAGCCGGCGGCGCCTTCCGCGCCACCGAAGACGGGCCCTTCCGGATCGAACTGGAGGTCTCCGGAACAGAGGCGCCGTACGGCCCCGCCTGCCTGATCACGGTAGAGGCGCTGCTCCATCCCTTTACGTTCTTCCTGCGCGATGTGCGGCCCGAGTGGCCCATCCTGATTCGCGCCTACGGCGTCGCCGTGACGGCAGGCGCGGACCGCCGCTCGTATGCCGGGATCGAAGCGGCCGTGCGGGCGCGCGGGCTGAGGACCAAGCTCGAAACCATCGAGAGCGAGCCCGAGGAGTCCTTCGCCGAAGCCGCCGCGCATACCCGCAGCCTGCCCGGCCAGACCTGGCTCGGCGTGGCACGCGATATGCGCATCTTCGCCGTCGGCGAGCGCCTCGATTGGGTGCAGCCGCGCTTCCACGGCGAGGAAGTCGCGCTTCCCGAAACCGCCAACAAGCCCAACCGCTACCAATTCCTGATGGGCCGCGGGTGGGGCGCCGCGGACCACATCACGCGCCGCCTGGAAGACGGCGTGCTGCCGATCCTGCATGGCACGCTCGTGGACGACGACATCACCTACCGGCTGGTCGCGTTCACCGGCCTGGAGTCCGGTTCCCTGACCGCGGGCGGCGTGCGCGGCACGCATTTTCTGGTGACGGACGGCCACGCCCTCGGCCACATGTTCACGCCGCAGCAGCAGGCCGAGTACGACCGCCTGGCGCCGGCTGAAATGAGCCCCGCCGAGGAAACCGTGCTGTACGCGCGCATCACCGCCACCAACACCGCGGCCGTCCCGCGCTACGCCTTTTTCAAAAACGCCTACCCCAGCGGCACGGGCGATTCCTCCCTGGATGCCCAGAGCGGCTTCGGCCTCTATCCCAGCGGCCGTGTCTTCTCGGTGACGCAAGTGAACAGCCGGCCGCTCACGAACGGCGAGGCCGCCATCAGCCTGGCCCCCGGTGAAACCGCCACCATCGACATGTTCCTGCCGCACCGGCCGATCGCGCGTGAGCGTGCCCTGAAACTGCGTGGGGCGAGTTTCGACCAGCGCCACGCCGAGTGCCGCGCCTACTGGCAGGCCAAGCTCGCGGCCGCGGCTTCCATCCGCGTGCCGGAGCCGCGCATCGACGAGATGCTGCGCGCCGGGCTGCTGCACCTGGACCTGGTGACCTATGGGCTGGAGCCGCGCGGCACCCTGACCCCCACCATCGGGGTCTACAGCGCCATCGCCTCTGAAAGCTCGCCCATCGTGCAGTTCATGGATTCGATGGGCTGGCACGACACCGCGCGGCGCTCGCTGCAATACTTCCTGGACAAGCAGCACGAGGACGGCTTCATCCAGAACTTCGGCGGCTACATGCTGGAGACGGGCGCCGCGCTGTGGAGCCTGGGCGAACACTACCGCTACACGCGCGACGACAACTGGGTGCGCCAGACCGCGCCCCAGCTCGTGAAATCCTGCGAGTACCTGCGCCGCTGGCGTGAACGTAATCTACGCGAGGACCTGCGCGGCCGGGGCTACGGCATGCTGGAAGGCAAGACCGCCGATCCCGAGGACCCCTTCCGCTCCTTCATGCTGAACGGGTACGCGTATCTCGGCCTCAAGCGCGCCGCCGAGATGCTGGAGCGCGTGGATCCCCCCGCTTCCGCCCACTGGCTCCAGGAAGCCAACGCCCTGAAGGCCGACATTCGGACGGCGCTCTTCGACGCGCTGGGCCGGGGTCCGGTCATTCCCCTGGGCGACGGAAGCTGGATCCCGACCGCGCCGCCCTGGGTCGAGTACCGCGGCCCGTTGGCGCTCTACGCCGAGGGTGGCCAGTGGTTCACCCACGGCGCCATGGTCAGCCGCGATTCGCTGCTCGGGCCGATCTACTTGATCTTCCAGGAAGTGCTGGATCCGTCCGAACCGGCCGCCTCCTTCCTGCTGGAGTTCCACAACGACCTGATGACCACCCGCAACACCGCTTTCAGCCAACCCTACTACAGCCGCCATCCGGTGGCGCACCTGCGGCGTGGCGAGGTGAAACCGTTCTTGAAAGCCTACTACAACACGGTCGCGAGCCTGGCGGACCGCGAAACCTACAGCTTCTGGGAACATTACTTCCACGCCAGCCCGCATAAGACGCACGAAGAGGCGTGGTTCCTCATGGACACGCGCTGGATGCTCTTCATGGAGCGCGGACCGGGCCTGGAGCTGCTGGCCGGGATCCCGCGGGCCTGGCTCGAGGACGGCAAGCGCATCGAGCTGGTGAACGTCGCCACCTACTTCGGGCCGCTGTCTTTGCAGGTCGTGGCAAATGGGAAACGCATCCAAGCCACCGTTACCTGCCAGACGGAGCGCATGCCGCGCTATATCGAGCTGCGGCTGCCGCACCCCTCGGGCCGTACCGCGATTGCGGCGAAAGGCGGCCGCTATGACGCGCACACCGAGCGGGTCCGCATCCAGCCGTTCGACGGGCGTGCCCAAGTGGTTCTGGAATTCCAGTAACGTCCTCCTTCGGCTGGCGGTCTTATCAGTCTTCCCATTCTAAGGAGGCCATGCCATACTCCTACCGCTGCTCACGCTTCTAATCAATCCCGCGCTGCTTGACAAGCAATGGACGGCCTGGTGGGTGGCGCACCCCACCGCCAGCACCACCGCTTCCGGCGTCTACCATTTCCCCGGAGTCGGCCCTCAGGTTGCCTCCCGGCAGAGCCTCATCCTCCGCTCCGTCCGTTTGGAGTGTACCCGCAAGGGCATTCTTGGGTAATGCTTGCCCCCCAAAGAGATTGACGGTTGCGGCGCCTCCAAACGAGCCCAATAACGCTACTAAGGGGAGTGAAATGAACGAATTGACACTGGCGAAGCCAGCGGCGGATTGGCACAGGCTGAAGGCCCTGGTCTTGGATGGCGTTTCGTCGCCGATTAACGCTTCCTGCAGATTCTCAAACCCGAGCGAGACGATTTCCACGACAGCTCGAGCGTTTACCAGGCAAGCGCTGACGGAGACGGTCCCGCAGGACGCTGCGCCGCGGGGAACAGGCGCTGACCGCGGTCTGGCGGGAACCACCGCGCCATTAGTTCCAGGCGCCGCCGCAACGGCTGCGCCGACAAGTAGGCCGGACCAATTCGAACCGTGACGTCGTGCCAGAGGCAGTGCACGTACTCGGCCATCGTCCCAGCGAACGAGGCACGGCCATAACGCGTGAGCCGCCCGGCGCTGTTCGCATGGGATCGGCATTCGAACAGGGATTGCTTTTCCTCAAGCGCCTGATCGTCAATCTCGCCCTCGATCCCTGCGCTGATCTCGGCGCACAGAAGCATCCAATACGCACGCAACTCCGCGTCCGAGAGTTGCTCCCAGAGTGCTTGGCCGAGGCACAGCAGCAACTCCATCGCGACGTCATGCTCTTCTAACCCTTTTGTCGTGACCAACACTTCCAGCCCGCTATCTGTGATGGTCCATTGGGAGGCCACGTCGGCTGCCGCTTCCGCCAGGAGCGAGATTCGGCAAGAACCCAACCGCTGCGCCAACGAGGAAGGTACGGCGCGGACGACCGGGCGAATGAACTCGCGCACCAGCGCTCGGGACATGCCCGCGCCAGGGCTCAATGTCCATCCGTGCGCGAGGCGTGGCCGGCCGGACTGCATCGCTGCTCCCCAGTCCCATCATTGCCGATGGCAAGTTGGGAGCGCTGGCTTGGGCCACGACGTTGGACGAGGTGTGGTGGGCAAGGCATTTCCTCTCAGCCGCCTCGCCTCCTGCCGCGGAACGATGTCAGGCTCCATTGACCTTCAGATGTCGCTGAGTGACGCCGAAGGACGTATACATTGCCGTCGTTCGCCTGCACCTTGAAACAGACGTCCTGCGGCTCATACCACTGGTCAAGTACTTCTTCCACGGAGTAATCCTGACCACACAGTCGGAAACGCGCCGGACGCTCGTCCCCCTTGTAGCCGGAGTAACAGAGCACCTCAACCTTCATCTCGGCATTCCGCTCCTCCTTGGACCTGCCCCCAGTTTTGAGACGACCGGTTAAGACTCAAAATCCATCGAATGGAGAATTGAGTCATGGGGCTATCGCGTAGGCTGTTCACGAAGGA
>JBEKHU010000367.1:0-4550 GCA_050012115.1 Bryobacteraceae bacterium
CGGTGGCGCCTGCCGCAACAATCTCCTGCTCCAGATGCAGGCCGACTTTCTCCAGGCGCCAGTTGTGCGCGCGGCCGTGACCGAGACGACTGCGCTCGGGGCGGCCTATCTCGCCGGACTCGCGGCCGGCGTCTACACGAGCACCGGCGAGATCTCGTCGCAGTGGCGAGCCGAGCGGCGTTTCGAGCCGCGGATGCCGGCGGAACAGGCGGCGGCATTGCGGGCGCGCTGGAAGCGCGCCGTCGAGCGTTCGCGCGGCTGGCTGCTGGACTGAACTTTGTGGACGGCCTGAGCGGGCTAGGGCCTCGGCCCTGGAAGCGCGCGGCTTAGTGCGACGGCGGAACGTACTCCGGCGGGAGGTTGCTCCCCTCGCCGAAAAAGTACAGCTCCATCTGCTTCAGCAGGAACTCCTGCGCTTCGCGGGTGCCCAGATTCAGGCGGTACTCGTTCATGATCATCTTCATGTGTTCCACCCACTGCCGCCAGGCTTCCTTGCTTACGTTTTCGTAGATGCGTTGGCCCAGGGGATGGTTGTCGAACGGAGGCTCGCTCAAACCCTCAAGTTGCTGCTTCAGCTTCACGCAATAGACCATGCGCTTCGGCGCGTCTCCGTTGGACATATCGTTTCCCCGATTCGGCTCTCCACCTGTCAGGATAACTCATCGGGCTCGTCTTCCAACGGAGCGGAATCCGGCGCCAGCGCGCCGTTGACAGGCGCGCGGCGGTGCCGCCTGGCGAGATAGTCCGAGAGCAACAACACCGTCCTACCGCCCCGGTCGAACCACCGGTGCGCCGCCCTTTGGTAGCGCCTCAACATCTCCTTCTTGTTGACGTCCTCAGCCTCGCAGGACTGAATGTCCAGCAGTACCTGAATCTCCCAGGGCTCAAAGGTCGTGCGGCGGAACTCGCCTGCCGCAAGTTCCGCGATCATGGTGTCGAGGTAAGCCAGCCGGCGCTCCAGTTCAAATGCAGGCAGAACTTCCATTCAACCCTGGCCCCCAATTCAGTAGGTTCCCGATCGGACGATAAGTCTCACCCCTGTTTGAGTCCATTAGGCAGGATCTCGACAAATGGATACGCCTCGCGCCCGGTCGCATTGCACGACAGATCCGCTCGGGCCTCCTCGTCTGTCATATCACGTCTCAGATCGCAGCGCCGCAGGGCGGGCGCCTTTCGGGACATGATCTACTGCGGCGATGGCGCAAGGCAGTCCTCGTCCAAGCTTTGGGCCACGCGGTTCCTGCCGCGGGCTGTTAGGGCGAGGGGGGGGGCTGCCAGCGCGGATTGCAGACAGGCCAGGGAGCGAAGCTGAGGGTCAGGTCCTTGGATTCCACCCACAGGTTCAGCGTGTCGCCGGCGCCGAAGTCGATGACCTCAATGACACCCGTCCTGCAGTGCCGGACGGAGTTCACGTGCTTCTTGGAGAGGTCGGCGGCCTGACTCCTGGGACCCCAATCCTCCATGAATTTCTGGAAGCTGTAATCGCGGCACGGCTTGGAGGCCTCACAGCCCCACAGCCGGTAGGCCGCCTCGTATTGCTTTTCACTCAGCAGGTTGAAGAAGCGGTGCGCGCGCCATTGTTCACGTACATCGCGGATGTTGAACGTACCGTAGGTCGTCAGCGTCCAATCAACCACCCACAATACCGCCACCGCCGCGATCACAATCAGAATCCAGCGGACCACCTTCTCACGGGCTTGATCGGCTGCGCCGTACTGTGAGAGGAAATCGCTCACCGCTCGCCTCGCTGACTATTTCTTGACCGGGTATGCCTTGTCGTAGGCCACCGCCACATCGGCCGAAATGTCCATCGGCTGCTTGAAGTACAGCGCCGAGTTGGAATCCACCACCAGGTCGAAGCCCTTCTCCTCGGCCACCTTCTTGATGATTTCCTGCAGGTTTTTTCCCACCCGCGCCAGCACATCCTGCCGGTCACGGTTCACATCGTCCTGCAAGGCCTGCTGGTTGCGCTGAAGCTGAACCTGACGCCGCTGGATGCGCTGCCCCAGTTCCGCCAGAGCCGACTCGTTGAACTTGCCCTGGTTCGTCTCGTAATCCTGCTGCATCTTGGCGAGATCTTTCTGCATTTGCGCCAGTTCATCCTGACGGGGACCGAACTTCGCCCGCAGGTCGATCTCGGCCTGCTTTATCTCCGCGGTCGCTTCCAGTGCACGCTGGAGGCTGACCACGCCTACCTTAAGCTGGGCGGCTGCAGTTGCGCTCAGGCCCAGAAGGAGGGCCGCCGCCGCCAATACTGTCTTGAAACGCGGGAATGCCATTGTAGTGCTAACTCTCCCTGTCGCCATTCCGGTCAGCCGAGAATGGCCAGAATCTCGTCTTCACGCAGAATCAGGTACTCCTGACCGTCGATCTTCACCTCGGAGCCGGAGTACTTCCCGAACAGAATTCGATCACCGGGTTTTACTTCCAGGGTCGTGCGCTGTCCGTTCTCCAGAAGCTTGCCTGTCCCGACCGCAACGACCTCGGCCTGCTGTGGTTTTTCCTTGGCCGTGTCGGGAACGATGATGCCGCCAACGACAGTCTCTGCCACTTCTATCCGCTTCACCATGATTCGGTCTTGCAAGGGACGCAGATTCATGACAGTGACTCCAGCGATCTGGTTTTTTGATACCGGCGCGAGGATAATTGTTTCGCAAAACCGGGGCGTCCGCGGAAGGCCCCAGGCGCCCCATTCCACCTGCATTGTAGGGGTCGGAAAGAGGGGGTGTCAAACCCTGCCGGGCGCCCCCGGAGAGCCGCTTCCGGCTCTGCTGTCGCTCCCGGACTCGGATCTGCCGCCATCCGCCGTCCGCTTCGGCCCTGATGGCACGCTGCTCCCGCCAGAGACAGGCCCTGCTTACGCTGCCGGGTCGCGCAGCAGGCTCAAGAAGATCTGCGCGGCGCGCGGCAGATTCCGGCGGCGGCGATGGATGATGCCGAGAGGCCGCACCAGGTGTTCTTCGAGTGGAATCGCTCGCAGCCGCCCTTCGGCCACATCCTCGGTCAGCATCGGCTCGGGCAGAATGCTCACCCCCAGCCCGTGCCGCAACGCCTCCTTCATGCTCGGAATGTTGTCGAAACGGCTCGCGATATGCACCCGCACGCCGTGCTCCCGCAGAAACCGCTCCACGTCGCGGCTGATCGGCAAGTCTTCGTCGAAGCCGATGAACTCGGCGCCCTCCAGCTCGCCTGGGCGCACATTCGCGCGCGAGCTGAATGGGTGCGTGGGTGAACACGCGAGCACCATCGGCTCCTCGCGCCACGGCAGCACCGTGATCTCGCGCGTCGGCTCCGGGTAGCTGATCAGGCCAATGTCCGCCCGCTCTTCGGCCACGGCCTCGTAAACCTTCTCCGGTCGGAGGTAATTCACCTCGAGTTGCGCTGTGGGCAGGCGGCTGTAGAATTCCTTTTCCAGCTTCGCCATCTCGGAAAGACCCACCGAGTAGATGGCCGCAACGCGCACCGTGCCGCCGCCCGTCCCCTTACTCTCCTCCAGAACCACCGCAAATTCCTGCTGCCGCCGCAGTACATCGCGCGCGAAATCATAGAACAGCCGGCCGGGGGGCAGGACCTCCAACGGGCGGTGCGAGCGGTCCAGCAATTGGACGCCAAGCTGCCGCTCCAGTTCCTGCAATGCCTGGCTCGCGGCGGATTGTGTGACATCATTCATCGCCGCGCCTCGGCTGATGCTGCGGCTTTGCACGATGTCCCGGAAAAGTTGTATTTGGGCGAAATCCATCGCGCCCATCCTATCATAAGAAGATCTCATACGGCAGGGATCTTATTCCACTTTGACTGATATTGTCATTAGTGCTTATAATGGGAGAACCCATCTCAGCGTAGGCGAGTGGGTCCCGCCAAAATGAAGGACGACTTTCGACCCCACGGTTTACCCGCGCCGGCCGGCCTGTACGACCCCAGGAACGAGCGCGATGCCTGTGGCATCGGCTTCGTCGTGAATATTCACGGCGACCGTTCCCACGAGATCATCTCCAAGGGCATTCAGATCCTCATCAATCTGACCCACCGCGGGGCCTGTGGCTGCGATCCGGAAACCGGCGATGGGGCGGGAGTGCTGATCCAGATCCCTCACGAGTTCTTCGCGCGCGAGTGCCTGAAACTCGGCTTCAGCCTTCCGGCCCGCCACGAGTACGGCGCGGGCTTCGTTTTCCTCCCCGTCGAACCGCAGCAGCGCCTGCTCTGCGAGGGCATCATCGAGCGCATCGTCCGCGAGGAAGGACTGACCCTGCTCGGCTGGCGCGACACACCGCTCGACGTTGACGCCATCGGACGCGTCGCGCGCGTTTCGCAGCCCTACATCGAACAGATTTTCATCGGCCGCGCCCCGGGGATGAGCGACGACGAGCTCGAGCGGAAACTCTACGTGGTCCGCAAACGGGCCGAGCGGGAAATCATCGAATCCGACATACGCGACAAGTCCTTCTTTTATGTCCCCTCGCTGAGCTGCCGCACCATCGTCTATAAGGGGCTGCTGCTGGCGCCGCAGATCACCCGCTTTTACGGCGATCTCTCCGACCCGGAGTGCCTCA
>JBEKHU010000368.1:0-4546 GCA_050012115.1 Bryobacteraceae bacterium
AGCCGAACTCCGGCTCGTCGCCCGGGGCCACGGTGAAGGAGAGGAAGTCATAGGTCCAGTCGCAGATGACATACTTGTCCAGCGTGCCTTCGGAGACGGCCAGCGTGAGGCCGTAAGTGGCCGGGGCGAGGCGCGGCATCGTCCAGACGAATTCCACGGTCATGTGGTCGCCGGCGACGAGCGGCGGCATCTGGAAGCCCTCGCGTGAAGTGTTGGAGCTGAAAACGCACTTGCCTTGACCGTCGCGCACCATGAACCCTGCGATCGGCGAAGCGAGCGGCTGATGAACTCTGAAGCTGAGACGCACGGTGACGATGTCGCCCCGCCGCAGGACGGGCTGCTGACACTCCCGCTGCGGGGCGTCGGTCTGTCCGGACTCGAGAAGAAAAGTGGCGCCGCTGATGGTCACCCGGGCATCGCCGAAACGGTGGCCTGAAAACTCAACCGGCGGAGCGAGTTCCGGCGCGGTAAATGGGGCGCGGGAGGTCTCCGCGGCTACTTCGCTCGCGATCATGGCGGCATCGCGCGCGGTCATGCTCGCGAGGTATTGACCGACCACGCCATCGGTCGCGCCCAGCGCCTGCACGGAACCCTCCTCAAGCCACAGGCAACGGTCGCTGATGGCTCTCACATCTTCAGAGGAGTGGGAGACGAACAGGATACTCAACCCGCAGTCCCTCATTTCGTGGATGCGGCGCATGCAGCGTTGACGGAAGGCGATGTCACCGACGGCCAGCGCTTCGTCCACCAGCAGAATGTCGGCATCGACGTGGATGGAAACCGCGAAGGCAAGCCGCATCAGCATGCCGCTCGAGTAGGTCCTCACAGGCTGGTCGAGGAACTCGCCGATGTCGGCAAAAGCGACGATTTCCTCGAAGCGTTGCGCCGTCTGTTTCGCGCTGAGCCCGTGCAGAGAGGCCGAGAGCTGAACGTTCTGACGTCCGGTGAATTCGGGATTGAACCCTGAGCCGAGTTCGAGCAGGCCGGCCAACCGGCCGTTCAACTCCACGCTGCCTTCCGTCGGCCGAAGGATGCCGGCGGCGATCTGCAAGAGCGTGCTCTTGCCCGACCCGTTCGCTCCAACGATCCCCAGCGACTCGCCGCGCCTGAGTTCAAAACTCACGTCGCGCAGCGCCCAGAAAAGCTTCGACTCGCTGTGGCCCAGGAGGGGGAAGAGCGCGCGCAGGCGGGCCGAGGGTTTATCATCCAGTGGATAAGCCTTCGAGACATGCCTCAGGCGGAGGAGAAGATCGTTGCCCGAAGTGGCCGTCTCAGCGGGCAAGGCGGTAATCCCCGTAGGACGTTTCAGAATGTCCGCTCATGCTCACTTCCACGCCGCCACTACGACGCGCTTGCCGCGCGCGTGCTGCTCATAGGCACCGTCGGCGGGGGGTATAAACTCCACCCGGCGGAACCCGACGTGCCGCAGCATCGCTTCGAGAGCGCGCGGCGAGGGACATGTGACCAGGGGCGCGACGCCCGTTTCGCGGTTGTCCGCGTTGAACTCACCGCTTTCGTCGATCAACGCAAGGATGCCGTGATAGGGGCGGGTCCAGTCGCGCGAACCCCACTCCGTGAAGCCCTCCAACTCATCCACCACCTGGGTCTCGACGATGCACAACTCGCTCGTCACCGCACTCACTTGACGCAGGCAAAGCATGGGATCCATCACGTGATAAAGCACGCCCAGGAATAGCGTGAGCGGATATACGGGTTGTTCCGCGACGAGGTTCTCGACCCGGCCTGGCACGAATTCCAGGTTGGGCAGTCCCGTGGCCGCGGCGACGAACCGCGCCCGGCGCAGATTCTCCTCGCGCGGTTCGAGTCCCACCACGCGGCGGGCGCCCATGCGGGCCAGAGCCAGTGTGTAGAAGCCCTCGTGGCAGCCGATGTCCAGACAGTCGATCGTGCCGAGTCGTTCGCCGAAGTGCGCGCGAACGACCCGCTCCACCATCTCGAGTCGCGTCAAAAAGATTCCTTTGACGGACGGCGGCACGGCCGAAGTCGTGCTCAGCCCGCGTCCCAAGTCCAACGAGTAGAACCAGGGGGACAATTCCGCGATGCCGCGCCGGATGTCATCCTCGCTCAGCGGCGACTGGACGGGAGTGGAAGACTGCATGCCAACCATCCATTTTAGGCTATGGCAGGGAACCGGCGTTTCCTGCTGTTCCTGGCTTGGATGTCCGGGTGGTTGAGCTTCCGATACTAGTAGGTTTGTATGATTGAATTCCTACCTTTGAGTATGTGAAAACATCGCCAATGAGGGATGCAAGGGTGTGCCATTACGCTGGGGCTCTTTCGGGACCGGAGGCGGGGATTGTACGCCGACAGGTTCACGCTGCAATTGATACGGCGCCGGTGACATACCGCGACGCCGGAAGCACATAGCGCGAGTTTCGCCTGAGTTGACATTGCATGCGGGTGGAGATCTGTCGAGACCTTTCTCGAGGGGGACTGTGCCATGAATCGCACTGGGAAGTTGACGGCGGCGGCATTCGCCATTCTGGTGGTCAACAGCCTGTACCTTTGGTCGACGGCGCAGGCCTCCATCTTCTACATCGGCAACGTTCTGCTGCACTTTGTCTTGGGCCTCGGCCTGCTGGCGGCTTTCATGTGGCTCCTGCTGCGCTCGGGCGAGGTGCGACGCGCCATGCGCTGGGCCACGCCTGTGCTCCTCGCCAGCGCCATTCTGGGCGGATTCCTGCTGTGGAAGGGCGCCATCACCGCCAACCACGCCGCACTCGTCGCGCACATCTACTCAGGTTTCCTGGGGGCTTTGCTGGCCGCGGCCGCAATTCGATCGAAGCGCTTCTGGGCAGTGACCGGGCTGGCGGCGGTTCTGTGCGCCGCCTATGCGGGCTACCAGCGGCTCTCTCCCTGGGCTCCAACGGAGGTGCGGAACCCGCTGATCGTGCCCACCTCCATGCAGGACGAGGGGGCCGGCTCGCAATCGCCTTTTTGGCCCTCTTCGGCGCAGACAAACACCGGCCGGCTGATCCCATCGAAGTTCTTCATGGACTCAAAGCGCTGCGGCGAGTGTCACAAGGAGATCTACGACCAGTGGAACTCCTCCATGCACCACTTTGCTTCCTTCAACAACCAGTTTTACCGGAAGTCGATCGAGTACATGCAGGACGTCAGTGGCACACACGGCTCGAAGTGGTGTGCCGGCTGTCACGATCACGCGATGTTGTTCAGCGGCCGTTTCGAGCGGCCCGCACGGGAGCAGATCGACACACCTGAGGCGCAAACCGGCCTGGGCTGCGTCTCCTGCCATTCGATCAGCGCCGTCCACGGCAGCATGGGCAACGGCGGCTTCTCGCTCGAATACCCTGAGCTGCACGAGTTGGTTGCGAGCACCAACCCGCTGCTGCGCTGGGTGCACGATTTCGTCACCACGCGCGCGCCCGAGCCGCATCGCCGCACATTCTTGAAGCCATTTATGCGCAACTCGTCCGAGTTCTGCTCGGCCTGCCACAAGGTGCACCTCGACGTGCCGGTGAACAACTACCGCTGGACGCGCGGCTTCAACGAATACGACAACTGGCAGGCCTCCGGCGTTTCGGGGCAGGGCGCCCGCTCCTTCTACTACCCGGAGAAGCCGCTGGCCTGCGGCGGTTGCCACATGCCGATGGTTCCTTCCACCGATCCCGCGGCGCGGGACGGTATGGTGCACAGCCATCGCTTTGCCGCCGCCAACACGGCCGTGCCCGCCGCCAACCAGGATGAGACGCAGTTGAAGGCCGTCGAGGGGTTCCTCCAGTCGGGCTTCATCTCGGTGGACATCTTTGCCGCCCAGCCTGCGGAAACCGCGCCGGGCCTGCAGATGCAGCGACGCGCGGCCGCCGAGAACCCGCAGCAGGCGATGACCTCCTTCGCGGTCGGTGAAGAGGCGGAAACGACGGGCCAGTTCCTTCTGCGCGACATCACGAAGATCGCCGCACCGCTGGACGCCGCAGGCACCGAGTTCCAGCCGGGCTCGACGGCGCGCGTGGACGTGGTGGTGCGCACGCGCAAGATCGGCCACTTCTTTCCCGGCGGAACAGTAGACGCGTTCGATGTGTGGCTGGAGCTGGAGGGACGCGATGCGACGGGCAAGGTGATCTTCTGGAGCGGGAAAGTCGAAGACAACGGAAAGGGGCCGGTCGAGAAGGGCGCGCATTTCTATAAGTCGTTCCAGCTCGACGGGGACGGCAATCCGATCAACAAGCGCAACGGCTGGGCCATGCGCAGCCTTTTGTACGTGCGGCTGATCCCGCCGGGCGCGGCCGACGTGGCGCATTACAGGGTCCGCATCCCCAAGGACGCGAAGGGCCCGATTACGCTGAAAGCGCGGCTGAATTACCGGAAATTCTCCTGGTATTACACGCAATTCAGCTATGCCGGTGCGCCCAAGCCGAATCAGGATCCGAAGCTCGTCAGCGTCCACTACGACAGCCGGGAATATGATTTCTCACCGTCGAATATCCCGGCCAATGTTGCGGGGAAAATCAAGGGCCGCATTCCCGATCTGCCGGTGGTAACGCTTGCCCAGGCGACGGCAAGG
>JBEKHU010000369.1:0-4543 GCA_050012115.1 Bryobacteraceae bacterium
TATCGTAAGGGCGGAGATGACGCTCGGCCCGCTCCGCTTCCCGCGAGGATCAGAAGAGGTTCACATCGTGCGACCAGAACAGTGGAGGGCGTTGCAGCGCGCGGCCAAATGCGAAGTTGCCGGCGAGATTCCTGTTGCTTTGATCGTCGACAGTCCGTGGATACCCGGGCACCTCGGTCTCAACCAGCTCGACTACTACTTGGATCCGCGCATCTGGTTTGAGTCCAATCTGAGAGTCTACGAACAATTTCCTGGAATTACGTTTGTGCCTTCCTGGTGGGTGGAATACGGCATGGCCATCGAGCCTTCGGCCCTCGGATGCAAGGTCTGTTTTTGGGAGGATCGGCCGCCCGACATCGTACCCGTCCTGAAAGACATCAGAGATGCCGCCGGCCTCAGCGTCCCGAACCCCGCGTCGGATGGCTTCATGCCACTGGCACTCAGGCTTTACGCGACTCAAAAGCAACGGATCTTCGACGCCGGACACACCATCCCCTTTGCCACGGCGCGCGGTCCGCTTTGTCTTGCTTCTTTCCTGCGCGGGTTGACCGGTCTCATGCTCGATCTGAGCGAGCATCAGGCGGCGGTTCACGCGATGTTGGATGTTCTCACAACGACGGTGATCCGCTGGCTCGAAGCGCAGTGCGAGACGATCGGCGACTGCGTGGGGGGCGTCTTCGTCCTGGATGACGTCCCAGGAATGTTGTCCCGGCAGCTCTATCAGGAATTCGCTCCCCCGTATTTGAAAAGAGTCTTTGACGCGTTCCCGAAAGAGTGGGTGAAGATGTACCACAACGACGCCAATATCAAACCCTTCGCGTCCGATCTCGCCGGCCTTGGCATCGACGTGCTCAATTGGAGTCACAGGTTCGCGATTCCCGACGTGCTGCGCGCCACTGGCGGCAAGCTGTGCCTGATGGGAAACGTCGCTCCGCTGGAGTTGGGTGTCTGCGGATCGCCGGAAAGCGTGAAGGCTGCCGCGCTCACCGCGCTTTCGCAAGCCGCCGGTCGCCCGTTTGTGCTGTCCCTGGGCGGAGGGACGAGCCCCGGCATGCCGGGTGCGAATGTGCAGGCATTGGCAGATGCTGCGACCGAATGGAACGGTGCGAGACGATCGGCGCCAACGGCTTGACCGTGCGTGAAATGGACGTCTCCGGGCCTTGTCGGGGAGCGAACTGTTATGGAGATTACGGACATTCGAGCTGGTATCATTACTATCCCCCCAAACACACTTAGCAAGCGCGCCAAGAGGAGCAGGCTCCTGGAATTGGGCGGGCTGTACGACTGCGCCGGACTTTCGGTCCCGCTCACCGTCGCGTTGACATGTCTGCTCGCTTCGGCCGCGCCCCTGCATGCGGAGACCGGCGCCGATGCCTGGCTGCGCTATCAGCGCCTCGATCCCGGCGTGAGAGAAGCGTACTCGCGGCTGCCCGCGGTCGTGTTCGCGAGCGATCCGTCTCTCGTGATCGAAAGCGCGCAGCAGGAACTCATCCGCGGCGTCCGCGGAATGCTGGGACGGACACTGCGGATCGAGACGAGCCTGCCGCCAGAAGACACGATCGCTCTCGGCACGTTCGAGTCACTGGCTCGACTTACGCCCGGCTTGCAGCAGGACCAGCCTTGTGCCGAGGGCGCTTACCGGTTGAAGGCGGTCCAATTGCGGGGTCATCGCACAGTGCTGATCGCCGGCTGCGGGGAGCGCGGCGTGCTTTACGGCGCGTTTGGTCTGCTACGGCACATAGCGCTGCATCACGACATCGAAAAGATCGACGAGTGGCAATCGCCGTACGCGCCCGTGCGCTGGACCAATGAATGGGATAACCTGGACGGCTCCATCGAACGCGGCTACGCGGGCGCTCCATTTTCTTCGATAACGGCCACGTGGCGATGGACCTGACGCGCGCCGGCGCGTATGCGCGACTGCTGGCCTCCGCCGGCATCAACGGCTGTGTCGTAAATAATGTGAATGCGAATCCGCGCGTAATGAGCGACGAGTTCATCGCGGAGCTGGCGCGCATCGCCGCCGCGTTCCGGCCATGGGGCGTGCGCATGGCGCTTGCGGTTCCCTTCGCCAGTCCGAAGACGGCCGGCGGTCTCGACACTTTCGACCCGCTCGATCCGCGCGTCGTCGCATGGTGGAAGCAGAAGGTTGACGCGATCTATGGAGTGATTCCGTTCCTTGGCGGCTTCGTGGTGAAAGCTGATTCCGAAGGCCAGGCCGGACCGTCGGCGTACGGCCGCACGCATGCCGACGCCGCCAACGTGATCGCGCGCGCGCTGAAGCCGCATGGCGGTCTCCTGTTCTACCGCGGCTTCGTCTACGACCACCACATGGACTGGCGCAATTTGAAGAACGATCGCGCCCGCGCGGCCGACGACAACTTCCGCCAGCTCGATGGCCGGTTTGACGACAACGCAATCATTCAGATTAAACACGGTCCGATCGATTTCCAGGTGCGCGAGCCGGTCTCGCCGGTCTTCGGCACGCTGCACCACACCAACGAGGCCATCGAGCTGCAAGTGACACAGGAGTACACCGGCCAGCAGCGGCATCTCTGCTACCTCGTGCCGATGTGGAAACAGGTGCTCGATTTCGATCTCCGCGCTGCCGATCATACGACGCCAGTGCGCGATCTGGTCTCCGGGCGTTCGTTCCACCGGCCCACCGGCGGCTTCGTCGCGGTCACCAACGCCGGGCTGGACGCAAACTGGCTTGGCAACGACCTGGCGATGGCGAACTTGTACGGCTTCGCCCGGCTGGCCTGGAACCCGCTTCTGACGCCGCGCGAGATTGCGGAGGAATGGACGCGCCAGACCTTCTCTCATGACGCGCTGGTCGACGATACGATCGCCGGCCTGCAGCTCGAGTCGTGGCCGGCGTACGAGAGCTACACCGGCCCTTTGGGCGCCGGGACACTAACCGATATCATCGGCGTCCACTTCGGCATGAGCGTCGAGTCCTCGGAACGGAACGGCTGGGGCCAGTGGCATCGCGCCGACGAGCACGGAATCGGCATGGATCGCACGGTGGCCACCGGTACGGGATTCATTGGCCAGTACGCGCCGCAGGTCGCACGCCAATACGAATCCCTCGAGAACTGCCCCGACGATTTGCTTCTTTTCATGCATCACGTCCCGTACACGCACGTGCTGCACTCCGGCAAGACGGTGATCCAACACATTTACGATTCGCACTACCAAGGGGCGGCCCGCGCGCAATCGTTTGTCGCGCGCTGGAAGATGTTGCGCGGCCGCATCGACGAACAGCGCTACCAAGCTGTGCTCGACCGCCTCGAGTTTCAAGCCGGGCATGCGATCGTCTGGCGCGATGCAATCTGCGAATGGTTCCTCAAGGCATCGGGCATCGCCGACGCAAAGGGCCGCGCGGGCCATCATCCCGATCGCGTGGAAGCCGAATCGATGCAGCTGGATGGATACGGCGTGGTGGCGGTCACGCCGTGGGAGACTGCGTCCGGAGGCCAGGCCGTCAGCTGCGATCGGGCCGCATGCACGGCGAGTTGGCACTTCGGCGGCCAGCCGGGCTGGTACGCGCTCGCAACGCAATACTTCGACGTCAGCGGCGGCGCCGCGGCGTTCCGCCTGCTGGTCGCCGGGCAGGTTGTTGATGAATGGCGGGCGGACCGCGATTTGCCATCCCCAAAACCCAACGGTCACACCAGCACGCGTCGGACAACGAGCGGCATCGCGCTGCGCCCGGGCGACGAGATCCGGATCGAAGCGCGCACGGACGGCAATGACAGAGCCGCTCTGGACTACGTCGAAGTGACGCCCGAGGCGCGGCCGGTGGTCGGGGCAGGGAATCGGTCCGCGGGGGCCAAGTGATTCGTCTCCGGTTCTCAACTCGATGTTGCGCTCGTGCGCTGGACCAACCGGCCGAAGGAGACGAACGTGCCAACTGAGTCGATGGAGTCGGCGCGTCCGCGCGGCTACGTCCGATGGTCGGTCTGCGCGCTGCTGTTCTTCGCGACGACCGTCAATTACATCGACCGCCAGGTGATCGCGATCCTCAAGCCGACCTTGCAGCACGACCTGCACTGGAGCGAGAAGGACTTCGGGTGGATCGTTTTTGCCTTCACCGGCGCCTACGCGGCGGCAATGCCTTTCGCCGGCCGTCTGGTCGATCGCCTCGGCGCGCGCATCGGTTACGCGATTGCGATCGTCGTCTGGAGTTTGGCGTCCATGTCGCACGCCGCGGCGCACACGCTTTGGCAGTTCGCGGCGGCCCGCATTGGACTCGGCGCCGGCGAATCGGCGAATTTTCCCGCGGCGATCACGACTGTCGCGGAATGGTTTCCGAAAAAGGAGCGGGCCTTCGCGACTGGACTGTTTAACAGTGGATCGAACCTCGGGGCGATGATCGCGCCACTGCTGGTGCCGTTCGTTGCACTGCACCTTGGCTGGCGGGCGACATTCTTCGTGACCGGCGGCCTCGATCTCATCTGGCTCGCGGCCTGGCTGACGTACTTCCGCAAACCGGCCGAGCACCCGATGCTCTCTGCCACGGAACTGGCGTACATCCAGT
>JBEKHU010000370.1:0-6095 GCA_050012115.1 Bryobacteraceae bacterium
GGTCGAACTGGCCGGCAGGCTGCGCGCGCGCGGATTCGCTATCGGGCATCTCGACCTGGGTGGCAGCCTCGGAGTGCCGTACCGGCCGGGCGAGGCCCGCCCCGACCTGGCCGCCTATCTGGCCGGCGTGCGCAAACTGGTCGAGGGCAAGAACCTGACTCTGGTCTTCGAGCCCGGGCGCTGGATTGTCGCCGATGCGGGCGCGCTGCTGGCTCGCGTGCTGTACCGCAAGCGCAACGGCGCCAAGGAATTCATCATCGTCGACGCGGCCATGAACGATCTCATCCGCCCCGCGCTGTATCAGGCCTGGCACGAGATTGTGCCGCTGCGCAAGACGCCCTTCGGGACGGTCACGGCCGACATTGTCGGCCCCATTTGTGAAACCGGGGATTTCCTGGCGCGGGATCGCGTTGTTGCCAACCTGATGCCCGGCGACACGCTAGCCGTGCTCACCGCCGGCGCATACGGCTTTGTCGCGGCATCGAACTACAATTCCCGGCCGCGGGTTTGCGAAGTGCTTGTGGACGGCGCGTCATGGCGCGTGGTGCGGCGGCGGGAGAGCCTCGATGATCTGATTCGGGGGGAAGAGTAGTCGGCGGCGGCCGGCGCTCTATGTCGATCTGCGCAAGTTACTCGATGACAGATCGATCGACGCTATCTCGTTGGCGACGCCCAATCATTGGCATACGCTGCAGACCGTCTGGAGCTGTCAGGCCGGAAAGGACGTGTATGTCGAGAAACCATGTTCGCACGACATGTTTGAGGCGCAGCAGATTGTGGCGGCGGCGCGCCGGTACGACCGCGTCGTGCAACAGGGCAGCCAGAGCCGTTCGTCGGTAGCGCTGCAGGAGGGGATGCGGAAGATTCGCGAGGGCCTGCTCGGCGATGTCTACATGGCGCGCGGCCTGTGCTTCAAGTGGCGCGATACGATCGGCCGTACGCCGGTGGAACCCGTGCCCGCGGGCGTGAACTACGACCTGTGGCTGGGCCCCGCGCCGCAACACGCCTTCACGCGGAATCGCTTCCATTACAACTGGCATTGGTTCTGGGATTACGGCAACGGCGATCTGGGTAATCAGGGCATTCACGAACTGGACATTGCGCGCTGGGGACTCGGAGTCAAATACCCGAGTAAAGTGAGCGCCATCGGCGGCCACTTCATGTTCGACGACGACCAGGAAACGCCCAACACGCTGACCGCGACGTACGAATTCGATGAAGGCGGAAAGCAACGCACGATGGTGTTCGAAGTGCGCCATTGGATCAGCAATCACGAGGCCGGCATCTCGGCCAACCGCGGCGGTGAAGGTAAGGTGTATCCGAATACCATCGGCAATTTGTTCTACGGCTCGAAGGGTTACATGGCGGTCGACGGCTATCGCAGCTACAAGACTTGGCTGGGCAAAGAGCAGGAGCCCGGGCCCTCGGCCGAGGGCGACGGCGACCACTTTGCCAACTTCATCGCCGCCGTGCGCAGCCGCAAGCGCACGAATCTGACGGCGGAGATCGAAGAGGGCGCGGCCTCCACCGTACTCATCCACTTGGCAAATCTTTCCTATCGGCTGGGGCGGACCATCCATTTCGATCCTCGAGCGTGGTCCTGCAAAGGCGACGAAGAGGCCACGGCATGGTTCATGCGGAGGTATCGCGAACCGTTTATCGTCCCGAAGCTGGTGTAAGCGTGGCAATGCCCGGTAGGATACTCCGGGTATTCTCGCAATGGGAGGCGCCCTTGCCCAGGCCGGCATCACGGGCGTCGTCGTCGGTGACTTCACCTACCACTCTATGGTGAATTGCGATTGCCTCACAGTTGCATCCATCTCGAGCCGACCGCGTGAATGCGCGAGTCCTATGAAGAAGACGTGTCCGGCCTGTAGTGGATTAGCAGCGGCGCGGGCCGCCGCAAATTTCACGTCAGAACCGTCCTGCCGGATCCGCCAGCCGTTCACGCCGCGGTCAATTCCGGCGGCGTTCTGGTGTCCATAGACGGTCTTTCGGTGACAGAGTTAGACCATAGCGATTTGTGCCGGTATCTGGAACACCCCAGTCGCAAACCTCACCTCAAGTTGCAGCGGAGCAATCGCGTAGTCGAAATCGAATTGGGTCTCGCACGGACGATCTAGCCGTGGAATGCCCGCGATCGCAAGTACTCAACCTGCATCTGGGCGAGTTCGGAATCCAGCGGCTTTCTTACGAACATGCCACCTCCCGCCAACGTACTCAGAGATATGGAGCACGCAATTCTCATGCTCGCGGCCATCGCATGCTGCATCCGGGCCGAACCTCTCAAAGTGCACACCTCCGACGGCGTCGATCTGTACGTGCAGGTGAGAGGCAGCGGGCCGGCCTGCCTCTACATCCACGGCGGCCCCGGTTCCGGAAGCTGGTGGCTGGAGAAGTTCTCCGGTCCGATGCTGGAGCAGCGCTTCCGGATGATCTACCTGGACCAGCGCGGGGTGGCGCGCTCCACGAGCCCTCAGGATGGCAACTACTCGATGGACCGGATGGTGCGGGATTTTGAGGAAGTGCGCGCGGCCCTGCACATCGAGAAGTGGTTCACCCTGGGCCATTCATTTGGCGGACTGCTGCAGGTGGGATACGCGCAGCGCCATCCGCAAGCCATCAGCGGCATGATCATGCTCAACTGCAGTTTGAACCTCACGCGCAGCTTGGCCGAGAGCTTGCCCAAGGCATGCGAGCTACTCGGCGACAACAGCTACTGCACGGATACCGGCAAACCGGTTCTAGAGCGCCTGATGGCGGCCGCAGGCAAGCTCCGGGAAAAGGACCTCTTCTGGAAGATGATGTACGCTTCCCAGGAGAACGAACGCCGGATGGGGGCGACCTTTGACGAAATCCCGAATTGGAACCACGACCAGGAGAACAAGCTCAGTTTAGGCGACTATCAGGCCGACTTCAGCCCCGCATCGATAGGGCTGAAGATGCCCGTGCTGTTTTTCTACGGCAAGACCGATTGGGCGGCCGGGCCGAGCGAGTACAAGTACGCCCACTTTCCCGACCAGTTGCTCTGGGGGAGTAACGCCGGACACGTGCCTTTCCTGGAGAATCCGGCCGACCTGGAAAAGGCGATCGATCAGTTCCGCAGCCGGACCGGGCTCTGATCTGGCGCGACTCTGCGAATAGGTCGGGCGGTTCGGTCTGTTCGGGATGAACTGCCAGGCGATCATCGACACGATACCACTCGCCAATCCGCCGCGAGTGAACTACTCCGCCTAAGTCCACTTCCGAAGGCCGATGTCGCACGGTTTACTGGTCCAGCCGGCTGCGGACGCTATCGCAGTTCAGACGGCTCGGCCGGAGGTTGAGGCCACCACCCGGGAAGACATACCAGAAGACGCGGCGAACGCCGACAGCCTCAGAATGTTTACCTTGAGGCACCTTCGCGAGCGGCCGCATTGTGGTACGGCTACGACCAAGTGCTGTCCAGAGCAAAGAAGCACGTCATTCAGGGCCAAAGTGATCATGCGCGGCGAGTGCGGCCACGGGAGGCGGCGACAGAGTTGATCCTGGGTCATACGGGAATCAAGTACATCTTGTTTCTTTGCTTTAGTTTGCGCTTTGCTGATGTCTAATCTATTGATTCTATTGGGCGAACGAGAAACGACTTTTGCTTCACACGCAGGAGGTCACAGGTTCGAGTCCTGTCGCGCCCACCATCCGTCTTTTCCGTCACATACGACGTCCGGTCTGTACCCCACCCCGCATATGGCAGGGGACCATTTTCAATCCCACAAGGCGATAAAACCACTCCGGCGGAATGTTCGTCAAGCGAGCTGCGTCGGGAGGCCTGAAAAGGCGAAAGGCCAGCCGGGATCGTTCCCTTGCTGGCCCTTCAGATCCGTACTGCGATTCGCGTTACTGTCTCACGCGTCGATTCTCGTCCGCCGACCAGAGCTCGCCGTACGAACAAGGGCCGATTTGCCCATCCTCCATGGCCGCCAGCGCGGTGATGAGGTAGTTGTCGATCTGCTTGCGCGTAGTGTCCAGCTTACGGGACAGTTGCTGGTCCTGCAGCTCATCGGAGCCGCCGCTGCGAACTGCGATCGCTGAGACCGTCACTGCCGTTCTCACGATAGCGCCGCACCCACTTCGCCGCCGTCTTCGCGCTCACGTTGAAGCAGGCCGCGGCCTGCTTCAACGTGAGACCTTCCAGCACAACTTTGCGGGCCATCTGCTCTCGACTGTGCACCGTCAGTCGGGCATTCTGGTGATAGTCCATCTGGTCTCCTGAGTCGCCGATGTCTTCGCAAACTCAGCTTCCCAGTTCTCGATCAGATGGACAACCTATTGAAACCTCACACCTAGTCCTGTTGCCTTGAGCAACGCCTCCTTCCTCGTCCAGCAGGAGAAGAAGTCTACCTTACGCGAAATGAATTAAGCAAGACGCCGAGGGCTACACCAACGCGTCTCGGCTCCCTGATGGGCGGCCACTCGGAAAGAGGGGCCATGCCAGGAAAGTGGGGTTATCGGACACTTGGTCGATCGCCCGTCCGCAGCCTGGAACCGCAGCCTCGCCCGCCATAAAGGCAGCCTTGCTTGCGCCAGGGTGGCCGTAGAGGCGCGGGAAGGGAACTCCCCCATCCCTCCATCCCGGAGGAACGCACCTAGCCCCTTCCCGGGCCGCTGGAATCGCGCGGGATGCAGAGAGTGAGAGATAGAGATCCACTGGAGGCGGCCGGGGGTATTACTGTGGGAAACTGAATTCCAAAATGGAAATGCAGGGTTGTTTATTCTTCGTCCCAGCCCCTCATTGCCGCTGGGGTGACCCTGGAAGGAGGAGAGTATGCAGCGCCTGATCACAGTAGCAGTTGTGCTACTGCTCGCGATATTGAATGTGACCGTTGCCAGGGCCGATGAGACGATCCGGGTTGGTTTGATCCAGATGGATGGGCGGCTCAATGACAAGCAATACAATCTGGCGCGCGCCGAGAACCTGATCCGGCAAGCCGCGGCCCATGGAGCCAAGATCGTATGCACACCGGAGGCCTCAGTGCAGGGATACGCAAGGGTTGAGCTACCTCCCGGTACGTCCGCGGACGCTCCCCCGATCGTTGCGGAGCGGGCGAAAATCCTGGCGGCCGCAGAGACGATTCCCGGGCCCGCCACAAACCGCTTTAGCGCCCTCGCGAAGGAACTGGGCATCTGGATGGTCTTTGGCATGGACGAGAATCGGGGAGGGAAACTGTTCAACACCGCGGTTCTCATGAACCCGCAGGGGCAGATCGTGGGCACCTATAGCAAGGTTCATCTTCAGAACTGGATGCTGGCCTCAGGAGTGAACCACGGCGACGGCTTCCCGGTTTGGGAGGTGGAAATTGGTGGAGTGAAAACCAAAGTGGGAATCGAGATTTGTTACGACATCCAGCATCCGGAGGCCACGCGCGAGCTCGCGCTGGGAGGCGCGGAGATTGTCTTCAATCCCTACTGCACCGGTGACTTCTCCCGGCCACTGCTCGTGCACCTGTACCAAACGCGCGCCCTCGAAAACCGGTTGTTCATCATCCGCGTTAACTACGGCGCTCCGCGCAACACGGGAACCAGTTCCATCTTCGATTTCGAGGGGGCGACCCAGGATGAACTCGACAACGCCGAGGGCGTATTAGTGGGTGATTTGAACCTTACGGCTCTGCGCACGGTCAGAAACGACTGGAATCCAGTCTATGGGCTTCCAAACCGCTACCCGCCTGCTTACAAACGTCTGGGGGCTGGCAAGTAGCCGGGTAAGGCCACCTGGTCCTGTAAATCGCTGGTTTCTGGTGGGCACGTTGGATCGAGTCGCAGGGTCAAACAAGGTCAGGGCCCACCAAACATAATCCAGGTCGCAATGCCTAGGACTGCCGAAGCTCACCGTAATCATCGCCGTCAGGTGGTTGCGAGGAGCCGGAAGCGCGCTGAACCAGTAGCGGATGTGTTGTCGGCGACCCGGCAGGAGCGGACCGTGCCCGATAAGTGATTATTAGAAAACTAGCTGATTGCCCATCCGCAGCATCGAACCGTAGCCCCGCCCGACCGACAAGTGCCACCGCTCCTGCGCTCAATGGCTGCTGAGGCATGAAACTCCCCTACCTAGCCGT
>JBEKHU010000371.1:0-4535 GCA_050012115.1 Bryobacteraceae bacterium
GCTGCTGGTGGAAGAAGCGACCGAACGGGTGGAGACGACGCTGCACGACCGGATCAACGAACTGGCGCGGGCGCGGAGGTTCGACGAGATCGAGCAGTGGCTGGAGCGGTTCCTGGAACTGCGGCAGAAGGGGTGGCAGAGGGGCGTGTTTTCGCTGGACGCGCATCTGAAGAACTACGGAGTGATGGACGAGCGCGTGGTGCTGCTCGATACCGGCGGGCTGACCAATCGCTGGCGCGAGATCGAAGAGCGGCTGGGGTTGGAGGACGAGTTCCTGAGCCCGCACGCTGGGCTGGGACTGGAGATGACGCTGCGGGACCGGCCCGACATCGCCGAGTGGTTTGACGCGCGGTGGAGAGCGACGGTCAACCTGGCTTCGGTCCGCAACCACTGGCCGGCCGCGCCGCGAAGTTAGCGCACCCCCGGCACTCACGTTACAATCCGGGGATGCGCATCGGCATCCACACATCGACTTCCGGCGCGCTGGTGAACGCCGCGCACAAGGCCGTCGAGCTGGGCGCCAACTGTTTCCAGATCTTCTCGGCGAGCCCGCGCATGTGGCGCGCGACGCCGCCGGAGGCGGCGCAGGTGGCGGCGATGAAGGCCGCGCGCGCAGAGCACGACCTGCGGCCGCTGGTAATCCACGACAGCTACCTGATCAATCTGGCATCGGCCGACGCGGAGATCCGCGGCAAATCGATCGCAGCGTTCCGGGGAGAGCTGACGCGGGCGATCGCGATCGGCGCGGAATACCTGGTGATGCATCCGGGCAGCGCGAAGGGCCACGAGACGCTGGAGCAGGCACTGGAGACGCTCACGGCATCGCTGGAGCAGGCGGCGCGGGGGCTGAAGTCGACGGGATTCACGCTGCTGTTCGAGAACACGGCGGGCGGCGGAGCGAGCATCGGCAGGACATTGGAAGAGCTAAAGACACTCGCTGAGATGGCCGGGCCGCGGCTGCCCTTCCCGACCGGCTACTGCCTGGACACGTGCCACCTCTACGCCGCGGGCTACGACGTGGCCACGGAGAAAGGCCTGGCGGAGACGGTGAAGCAGGCCGCGAATCTACTGGGGCTGGAGCGCGTTCCGGTGATCCACACCAACGATTCCAAGGGCGAGCTTGGCTCGCGGCTGGACCGGCATGAGAATATTGGAAAAGGACACATTGGTCGGGAAGGCTTCCGCCGCATTCTGAACCATCCCAAGCTGCGAGATAAGGCCTTTATTCTGGAGACGCCGATCGACAACGAGGGCGACGACCAGCGCAATGTGGACACCCTGAAACGTCTATGCCGGAAACCGCGTACCACCACGAAGAAGTCGAAGTGAAATGGAGCCAGCGCTGGGCGGAGAGCCCGGAGCTGTACAAAGCCGCCGACGACGGCGCACGGCCGCGCTATTACGTGCTGGAGATGCTGCCGTACCCGAGCGGCGTGCTGCACATGGGACACGTGCGCAACTACTCGATCGGCGACACGCTGGCGCGCTACATGTGGATGCGGGGCTACGACGTGATGCACCCGATGGGGTGGGACGCGTTCGGGCTGCCGGCGGAGAATGCGGCGATCCAGCGCGGCATGCATCCGGCGAAGTGGACGCTGGCGAACGTGGCCCACATGAAGAAGCAACTGCTGCGGATGGGCTTCGCCTACGACTGGACGCGGGAGACCAACACGTGCACGCCGGAGTACTACCGCTGGAACCAGTGGTTCTTCCTGCGGATGCTCGAAAAGGGGCTGGCGTATCGCAAGCAGTCGCTGGTGAACTGGTGTCCGGAGTGCGCCACGGTGCTGGCCAACGAGCAGGTGGTGGAGGGGTGCTGCTGGCGGCACGAAGCGACGCCGGTGGAACAGCGCGAGCTGGAGCAGTGGTTCCTGCGGATCACGCAATACGCGGAGGAGCTGTTGGACGACATGAAGCAACTCGAGGCCGGGTGGCCATCGCAGGTGCTGACGATGCAGCGCAACTGGATCGGGCGCAGCGAGGGGGCGGAGGTCGACTTCCGGCTGAAGACGACGGGCGAGAAGCTGAGGGTGTTCACGACGAGAGTGGACACGATCTACGGGGCGACGTGCGTGATCCTGGCGCCGGAGCATCCGGCGGCCAAGGCGCTGTGCACGGGGGAGCTGGCGGCGCGGCTGCGGGCGATGATCGACGACCCGAATCGCAAGGATCCCGAGCATCTAGAGAAGGACGGCTTTGACACCGGGCACGCGGCGATCAACCCATACAACGGCGCGGAGATCCCGATCTGGGTGGCGAACTTTGTGCTGTGGGGGTATGGCACGGGGGCGATCATGGCGGTGCCGGCGCACGACGAGCGCGACTTCGAGTTCTGCCGGAAGTACGGGCTGCCGGTGGCGCCGGTGATCCGGCCGGTGGACGGAGCGCTGGCGGTCGAAACGGAGATGACTGAGGCGTTCTGCGACTACGGCGTGGTGGAGAACTCGGGGGAGTGGTCGGGGTTGCCGTCCTCCGAGGCACGAAGGCGGATGGCGGCGCGTGCCGCAGAGCAGGGCTTCGGGCAGGCGTCGATCACGTATCGACTGAAGGACTGGGGCATCTCGCGGCAGCGCTACTGGGGCACGCCGATTCCGGTGGTGCACTGCAAAGCGTGCGGCATCGTGGCGGTGCCGGACGAGCAATTGCCGGTGGTGCTGCCGGCCGATGTGGCGTTCACAGGCAAGGGCCGGTCGCCGCTGGCGCAGAACGAGCAGTTCCTGAATACCACGTGTCCCAAGTGCGGCGGCCCGGCGGAGCGCGAGACCGACACCATGGACACGTTCGTCGATTCCTCGTGGTACTTCTTCCGCTACGTGGATCCGCAGAACGAGCGCCTGCCGTTCGAGCCGGGGACAGTGAAGCCGTGGTTCCCGGTGGACCAGTACATAGGCGGGGTGACGCACGCGATTCTGCACCTGCTGTACGCGCGGTTCTGGTGCAAGATGATGCGCGACCTGGGACTGGTGACGGTCGATGAGCCGTTCCGCAACCTGTTCACGCAGGGGATGGTGCAACTGGACGGGCGGACGATGTCGAAGTCGAAGGGCAACATCGTGGACCCCGACGAGATGGTGATCAAATACGGGGCGGACACGTGCCGGCTGTTCACGCTGTTCGCGGGACCGCCGGAGAAGAACATCGACTGGAACGAGTCGAGCGTGGAGGGACAGTTCCGCTTCGTCAGCCGCTATTTCCGCTGGGTGACGCGCAACTTCGACAACCCGGCCGGGACGGGGGAGACCGACGCGGCGGCGCTGCGCAAGCTGCATCAGACGATCCGCAAGGTGACGGACGACTTCGACAATCGGTGGCACTTCAACACGTCGATCGCGGCGCTGATGGAGCTGATGAACGAGCTGCAGGCGGTGGAGTGGGGCCTGTCGGGCGGCGTGCGCCAGCAGTGCGCGGAGACGATCACGCTGCTGATCGCGCCGTTCGCTCCCTTTGCCGCCGAGGAGCTGTGGGCGTTGATGGGCAAGCCGGGTCCGGTTTTCAAACACCCCTGGCCGAGCCACAGCGAGGAACTGGCGCGCGAGCAAATGCTGGAGGTGCCGGTGCAGGTGAACGGCAAGCTGCGCAGCCGCGTGATGGTGCCGCACGGGACAACGGAAGAAGAGCTGAAGCGCGTGGCGCTGGAGGACGAGAAGGTCCGGGCGCACATTGCGGGCAAGACGGTGGTGAAGGTGATCGTGGTGCCGGGGAAGCTGGTGAATATTGTCGTGAAATAGGAGCGTTCTCGTGTGGCGCGGGGACACACCTACGGCGTCCTCGAAGGACGCCTTGGTGTCGCCCTCGGCAGAGGGCTTGGTGGTCGTGGTTGGGGAGTGGGTAGGCCTCGGTGTCCCCGGCGCGAGAGGCGGGGCCTACATCAAATAATCTTTGAGCTTGCCGAGGAGGGTTTTCTCGGCGGGGCGGCCGCCCTCGGGGAGCGTGGTGCGCAGTTGATCGAGCAGCGCGCGCTGCTCCTTGTTGAGCCTGGCGGGGGTGCGGACTTCGATGTGCACGATCAGGTCGCCGGAGCCGCCGCCGTTGACGCGGGGCGCGCCCTTGGCGCGGAGGCGGAGGGTCTCGCCGGACTGGATGCCCTCGGGGACCTTGAGGCGCAGTTCGCCGTCGAGGGTCTGGACGACGATCTCGACGCCGAGTGCGGCCTCGGCCATGTTGATGACGACGGTGCAGTGCAGATCGTCGTCGCGGCGCTCGAAGATGGGGTGCGGCTTGATGGTCAGGAAGACATAGAGGTCGCCCTGGGGGCCGCCGCTCGAGCCGGGCTGACCTTCGCCGGGGACGCGCATCTTCATGCCGTTGTCGACGCCGGCGGGGATCTTCACCTTGAGTTTCTTGACGGTCTGGACGTAGGCTTCGCCCCTGCAATTGCGGCAGGCCTTGCGGAGCAGCTTGCCGGTGCCGCGGCACTGGCCGCAGGTGCGGCGGATGGTGAGGAAGCCCTGCTGGTAGAAGACCTCGCCGCGGCCGCGGCAGACCGAGCAGGTGGTCCAGCCGTCCTCGCCCTCGGCGCCGGAGCCCTTGCA
>JBEKHU010000372.1:0-4531 GCA_050012115.1 Bryobacteraceae bacterium
GTGGCCCATCCCGCCCACGTCGGCACGAATTTGCGCTCACCGCGACCGCCAGTGCGCGGTCACAGCTTGAAGAAGATCTTACGCCGGTACAGCCAGTAGCACGCGCCCCACATCGCCAGCAGCACCGCGCAGGATTGGGCCACGGGCGCGAAGTCCCCCAACCATTCAAAGCGGAAGGTGAAGACCCCCACGGCCTTGTCCAGCCATTCGCGCAGCACGTTATCCAGTGAGTAGATGAAGATCGAGTTCGCGCCCACCACCACCAGCGGGAAGGTCCACTTGCGGTAGCCCTTCACTTCCACCAGCCAATAGAATGCCAGCAGCATGAGCAGGATCCATCCAGCGCTGAACAGCGTGAAGGACGTAGTGCAGATCCGCTTGATGATGGGGTTCCAGGGATGGATCGCAAATCCTAGCGTCAGGCAGGCTGCCGCCCAGACCGCCAGAATGCGCATCTTCTGCACATGCGTTCGCTGGCTTTGCAGGAGTTGGCCCGTCCACACGCCAAACAGTGTCGTCACCGTGCTCGTCAGGAAGTTGATGTTGACCCAGTTATCGCCGTTCGGGTGGCCGAACACCCATGTGTCAATGACCGCCCCGATGTTGGTCGTCTTCGAAAGGAACGGCCCTTCCGTACCCGGAAACGCCACGAACAGCGCCCAATGCCCGATCAGGATCAGCGCCGCGATCAGCGCCTGCCAGCGGAACTTAAGCTGCATGAGCAGGTAGCAAAGGAAATAGGTGAGGCCGATCTGCGCCAGCACGTTGATGAGCTGGAAGTGGAGTCTGCCCGCCGAGATCGACATCAGGATCTGGCTCATCAGGATGAGCCGCAAACTCCGCACTACGACGTGCCAGGACAGTTGGCGCCCGGTGGCGCCCAGCTCCATGCGGCGGGCCAGCGCGAACGGCATCGCCACGCCCACCATGAACATGAACGCCGGCTGGATCAGGTCCCAGAAGGCGATCCACTCCCACGGCATGTGCTCGAACTGGTTGGCGATGCCGGTGAAGGCAGGCCTGCGGTGAGCCAGTTCGGCCAGGCCAAATCCGCCCGACACCAGCACGACCATGATGAATCCGCGGTAAGCATCCAGCGCCAGGTAGCGCTGTTGAGCAGAGGGCTTGGGCGGCGCGGAGGCCGGATCCGGCGCCCCGGGAGATTTTTTGGCTGCCTGCATTTCGCCCCGATTCTAGCACGCTGGCCTCTGTTCACGGCGCACTCGGCAACAGCCCCAAACGGATGGCTCGGGCGGTTCCCCGAATCCGGCCGGAGAGTTCACGAGACGGGCTTGGAGAAAGCCTCCCCCTGGAGTTGCACTTTGTGCTTCTCGCCGAGAATGATGTTCATCACCAGGGAGGAGTCGGCGTTGGCTCCCCTGCCGCCGCGGATGATCGAAGCTGCGCGGCACTGCGCCGCGCTGGAAAACCGGGCAGCGGCTGGAGGCGGAGCCACACGCCACGTTCGCCTTCTTGCGAGCTACGCCGGAACGGTGAGAAACTGCCCGATAGCGCGCGGAATGCGGGCTCGTTAGGGCCGGTCGAGCGTGTTCACGCGCCGCAATGCCTCTTCCAGCCGCGCGGCGATCTCCTCCACGGATCCCTGATCGAACAAGTTGCCGTGTCGGGCGCCCACTTCGAACACTTGAAAGCCGGCCGGGCACAACTCGCGCCAGCTCAACCGCGGGTCCTCCAAAACCCTGGCGCTGATCTGTTCCTGCCGCGCAATGAATTGGACGACCGGGAAAGCGGCCGGCACCGCCTTATATGTCCGCATGGTGCTGCGCCGCACCAACCCGCCGATCATTCTGAAGTGGTCGCCAATGTCTCGCAGGCTGAAGGACGCTCGACCACGCAGCAATTGGCCGAACTGCCGGAGGTATCTCCGGCCGCTACGCAGCACCTTCGGGTAGCCCGGCGCAGCGGAGTCGAACAGGACCACCAGCCGCACCTTGGCGCCCGCGGCGGACAACTTCTGGGCAGCGGCGTACGCCACATTTCCCCCCAGGCAATAGCCGCCCAGGATGTACGGCCCCTCTGGCCTGGCGGCGCGAAGCGCCTCGCAGGCGCGCCCGGCCAGGCGCTCCACCATCCTTTCAAGACCCGCTGCAGGATCCACCATGGGGAGGACAAGGAACGGCTGATCGGCCTCGACATGCCGCGCGAGGCGCTCGAAGCAGAGCGGCCCGGTGGACGTCGTCGTGATACAGACGAATGGCGGTCGGGTGCCTGATGGCTTCAAAGCCAGGAACGGACCTCCGGCGTGCGCCATGCCGGGGGTGCCCCCCGTGCCAGCCTCGAGCAGCGCGGCCATGCGGGCGGGCGTGGGCGCCCTCATCAAAGCAGCCAGAGGCAGTTCCCGGCCCAGATGCTTTTCGATGAGGACAATCAAACGCGTGGCTGCCAGACTGTCGCCGCCGAGGTCGAAGAAGCTGTCGTGGGGCTCCACGCGGGCGCCGTCCAGTGCCTCACGCCACAGGCGGATGAGGGACTGCTCCAGCGCTGTCGCCGGCTCGTGCGGGACTGCGGAAGGCTCGTCCTGCCTCGGCTCGAAGGGCGGCAGAGACTGCCGGTCGATCTTGCCGCCGGGCGTCATCGGCATCTCCGTGAGCGTGACGAACCCGGCCGGCAGCATGTGCTCCGGCAGCCGGCGCGCCAGGTGCGCCCTCCAATCCGCCGGCCGGGCGGTTGTCCCGGGCGCCGGTGTGACATAGGCGGCGAGCTTCTGGCGACCCTCCGCGCCAGCCAGGACCACGGCACACTGCCTGACTCCGGGGTGCAAGGCCAGCGCTGCCTCAATCTCCTCCAGTTCGACTCGGAAGCCGCGGATCTTCACCTGCCGGTCCGACCTTCCCACGAAGACCAGATTGCCGTCGGGAAGCCGGAACACGAGGTCACCCGTGCGGTACATCCGGCCCGCGGTATCGGCGCGGAACGGATCGGGCAGGAATCGTGCAGCGTCCTTTCCCGATGCACCCAGGTAACCCCGGCCCACGCCCTCTCCGCCCAGGTGAAGCTCGCCAGTGAGTCCTGCGGTCACAGGTGCGCCGGCAGCATCCAGAACGTAAGCCCGCATGTTGGCCAGCGGCCTGCCGATGGGCACGTTGCCGCCGCCCTCCCAGGCCGAGGAGCCGGCTTCATAGACGGTCGCCGTCGGGCTGGTCTCGCTGGGACCGTAAGCGTTGAACCACCGCAGTTTCCCTCCGGCAATTCTCCTCCAAGCCTCGAATGCAGCCGGGCTGATACGCTCCGCCCCGACTATGACTGCACGCAGCGTTGGCGGAAGGGATGCGCCGCTCTCCAGCGCAACCACCCACTCGTTGCCCCAGGAAGTGGGCACGCCGGTGATGGTGATGCGGCGATCGCGAAGGGCACGCAGAAACTCGCTCACCGAAGCGCCGGCGCGGTCCAGCGAGAATACCAGCGCCGCGCCGCAGCTCAGGTAATTGAAGATCTCAGCCACGAAGGCATCCGTGCCCATGGATGCGAATTGCAGACGGCGGTCCGAATTCGTGATGCCGAAGACCGACGTTGCCGCCAGCGTGTGATTCACGAGCGCCCGGTGGGTAATCACTACCGCCTTCGGGCGGCCCGTGGAGCCGGAGGTGAAGATGGCATAGGCGGCGTTGTCGAGCCCGGCACGCGCGGGAGGATTTTCCTCGGATTCGTCCGGCGCCGTTCCGGCATCCAGGACTGGGCGGCCCTGCGCCATGAAGCGGGCACAATCCGCGCCCTCGGCGAGGACGAGCTTCGGGTGCGCGGTTTCCAGCATGCCGTCGATCCGCTCGGCGGGCAGGTCCGGGCGCAGCGGCAGGAAGCCGGCTCCCGCCTTCAATACGGCCAGCGCGGCCGCCACGGCGCGCGGTGAGCGCTCCATGCAAACTGCGATCAGGTCTTCCGGCGCCGCGCCCAGCGCCATCAATCGCCAGGCCAAACAGTTGGCGTGGCGGTTCAACTCTCCGTAGGACATCGACCCGCCGCTCCACTCCAGGGCCGTGCGGTTCGGTTCGCTCCGCGCCTGCTGCTCGAAGAGATGGTGTGCCCGGAGGTCGGCAGAGATCCGGAGGTTAGCGGAGAATGGACAAGCGGACTGATTCACTTCCTCCGTCAGCCAGCGCCGCTCAGGCGCGGTCAGCATACTGAGCTCGGACAGCGGGCTGTCTGACCGGGAGACGAGGCCTTGCAGCAGCTCCAGCAGATGTCCCGCCAGCGGCCGCATCGTCTCCCGGCAGAAAAGCCGCTGGTCGTAGATGATCTCCAGAGTGAACTCGGGTCCGCCATAAGCGCCCAGGGTCAGCGGGGAATCCGTTCTCTGCAAGCGGCGCAGCGTCCTTCCAGACCAGCTCCCGCCCAGTCGGCGCACGGTCTCGCCCGCGGAGGCGTGGTCGTAGACCAGCACGCTGTCGAACGGAGGCATTCCGGCTGGCAGACCGCCCCAACGGCAGGCCTGGTCCAACGGAGTGGCTTCGAATGCGCGCTGCGCACACCACTGCGCGCGCAGGGCTTTCAACCAGTCCACGGCACGTGCGCC
>JBEKHU010000373.1:0-4530 GCA_050012115.1 Bryobacteraceae bacterium
TGCCCAGGGCGGCGCCGAAAAAGATGGCGAGCAGGCCGCTGGCCAGAGCGAAGACGACGTCCCAGAAGGGAACCCAGACCGCGTTCTTGATGTGGTTGCGGAACTCGATGGCGGCGCCGCGCAGGATGAGCAGCCAGAGGACCATCATCAAGGGCAGATAGAAGCCGCTGAAAGAGGAGGCGTAGAGGGCCGGGAAGGCGAAGTAGAGCGCGCCGCCGCCGGCCAGGAGCCAGACCTCGTTGCCGTCCCAAACGGGCCCGATGGAGCTGATCACGGTGCGGCGCTCTTCCTCGTTGCGGGCGACACAGAGGTGGACGATGCCGGCGCCGAGGTCAAAGCCGTCCAGCACGACGTAGATCGCGACCATGACGGCGACGATGCAGAACCAAATGATGGGAAGCATGGCGAGTGATTGTTCTCCTGTATAGATTCCCGAGTGCTGGCCTTAATCTCGCGGCGCGGGCTGGGGTGGGGCAACGAATTGCGGACCCTGGTCGAGGATGCGCCAGATCAGGAACAGGCCGAGCATAAACAGAACGGTGTACAGGCCCAGGAAGCCGAGCAGCGTGAACAGGGTGCTGCCGCTGGAAACGTGGGGCGAGATGCCCGAGGCAGTGCGCATCAGGCCGTAGATCAGCCAGGGCTGGCGACCCAATTCCGCGGTCATCCAGCCGGCCGTGTTGGCGACGTAGGGCAATGGCATGAAAAGCATCAGCGCCCACAGCAGCAGCTTGGTCTCAAAGAGCCGGCCGCGCCAGAGCTGGAGCGTGGAGAGGGCCAGCAGCAAAATGAAGAGCGTGCCGAGGCCGACCATGATGTGGAAGCTGTAGTAGAGCAGGGGGATGTTGTCGGGCCACGAGTCGCGGGGGTAATCCACGAGGCCGGTGACGGCCTGGCTCCAGTTGCCGTAGACGATGAAACTCAACGCGCCGGGGAGGATGAAGGGGTTGTCAAGGCGGCGTTGATCGACATCAGGCTGGCCCAGGATGGCCACGGGCGAGGAGGGCCCGGTGGTGAAATGGCCTTCCATGGCGGCCAGGGCGACGGGCTGATGACGCGCCACGAGGCGGCCCTGCTGATCGCCGGCCGGGAAAGCGACGAGAACGGCACTGATCAGACCGGCGACGACGCCCACGCGGAGGAAAGTGCGGGCGTATTGCTCGGATTTCCGGAGAGTCAGATAGAAAGCGCCGATTCCGGCCATGACAAAACTGGCGGTGACGATGCCGCCGAGGATGGCGTGGGTCCACTGCCAGAAGGCCCAGTCGTTGAAAACCAGCGACCACCAACTGTCGAGCAGGATTTTGCCGGAGGCGTCCAGGCGATAGCCGATGGGGCGCTGCATCCAGGCGTCGGTGGCGACGATCAGATATCCCGACATCCAGGAGCCGATCCAGACGGCGGCGGCGGCGCCCCAGTGGCCGATGCGGCCGAGCATCTTCTCACCGTAGAGCAGGAAGCCGAGGAAGGTGCTCTCCAGGAAGAAGGTATAGAGGCCCTCCATGCCGAGGGTCTGGCCGATGACGGCACCGGCGTCGCGGGAGAAGCGGGACCAGTTGGTGCCGAACTGAAACTCCATCGGGATGCCGGTGACGACGCCGAGGGCGAAGTTGACGGCGAAGATGCGGGCCCAGAAACGCGCACAATCGTTGTAGTGCTCGTCCTTCCTGATCAGCGCCAGGGTTTTGAGCACGAAGATCAGGAAGCCGAGCCCCAGGGTGAGTTGCACGAAGAGATAGTGGAAAGTGATCGTGAAGGCGAAATGAAAGCGGTGCAGCGCGAGTGCGGTGTCCATGTTGCAGCCTCAACAGACATTATCAGTTTATTTGCCACACCGGATATTGCCTGGGGGCTCGAGGATAGCGCAGACTGGCATGCAGGATGCCAGCCAAAATGGGTGAAACCACGCAATGAAGACCTGTACTTTGTGTCTATTGCCGCGCCCGGATGCGGAGCCGGTGTGCGCGATCTGCGAGAACGACGAGTTCAGCGCCGTCGAGAGCGGAGGCGAGAGCGGCTAGACGGTGCGTCAGATCGTCGAGGGCCGATTCGATCAGGCGTACCGGAGCCTGGAGGAGGAGGTGGCGCGCGGGCGGGAGGACGGACGCACGGCATTGCGGATGGCGTGGCTGGCGTTCGCCTTCCGGGACACCCGCGCGGTGGAGACATGGTGCCACGAAACGATCCGGCTGGAGCCTGATTCGCCGGAGCCGCACCTGCTGTTGGGCGTGGTGCTGCTGCGGGGCGAGCGCTGGCAGGAAGCGGCCGAGGAATTCGGGAGCGGTCTGGAGAAGCCGGAGCTGAGCCTGGAACGCCGGGCGCTGCTCGAGACGCTGTGCGCCGAGGCGGTGGCGCGCATCCCGGAGTGGTGAGGGCCGGGGCGAAGCGGACTGGCGAGAAAAAGAGGACGCGGGAGGGCCGCGGCGGCTCAAACGCGGCTGGTGAGCGGACGCGCCTGTTCGACGATCTGGCGGACGGCATCGATCACCAGAGCGGGCTGGTCGAGGTGGATCCAGTGGCCGCTCTCGTGGGCGACGATGTGGCGGGCATCCGCGGAAACCGCGCGGATCGAATCTTCGGAGACGGGCGAGTCACGCCCGGCGGTGAGCACAGTGACGGGTATGCCCTGGATGGGAGGGGCATCCAGCATCTCGCCAGCGCCGGCGGGGAGGGCCTCCAGATGCGCGCCGATGCCGTGGAAGGATTTGGGATCGCTCCAGTGGGCCGTAACGATGGGCCAAACCTCGCGGGGCATCTTGCCGACCTCGCCGATCAGGCGGTTCATGACACTGGAGCCGCGGATTCCGGCGACCTTGTCGATCGCCACGGGCAGCAGGCGTGAGCCAGCCTTGAACGAGACCACAGCCAGACGCACCAAGCCGACGTGAGCGAGCCACGCAGCGCGACGGCAGAGCCTTCGGCCGAGCGCCAGCATCCGCCGCTGGTGGGGCGAAAGAGGGGCCCACTGCCCGGGCTGCAACGGGTCCACGAGCACGAGCCCGGCCACCTCGCGGGGATACAGCAGAGCGAAGCGGCGCACGACGAGCGCGCCGAAGGAATGCGCGACCAACACGTAGGGCGGCCTGACGCCGGCGGCGCGAAGCAGGGTTCGCAGCTCGCGGGCGATGTCGGATGGCGTGCGGGGAGTGCCGCAGGGATCGCTCCAACCGAGTCCACCGCGATCGTAGGCGACGGCGCGTGTGAAGCCGGCGATGGCCTGCTGGATGTGGCGCCAGTTGAGGCTGGTGGCCGAGATGCCGGACTCCAGAATCACAGCCGGACCGCCAGAGCCCAGCTCATACAGATGGAGCCGCCGGCCACCGATGCCGATCATGCGCCCCGGAGGGGGGAAGAGTTGCGAATCGCGACGCAGGCCCAGTCTCTGGTAGAACAGGCCCGCCAGAATGAGCGCAGCCAGCGCGACGGCAATCCAGGCGGCGAGCGTCATCATCGGAGATCGCTCCCGCGATGGAGATCGCTCCAATGATCCGGGCCGACCGGCGCCGGCGCGTCGGGTGAGGCGCGCATGGTCATGGCCGGATGAGCAAGGCGGGATCGAATTCACGGGCGGGGAGGTTGGCCTTCTCCGAGCCGCGGGAGACGATCAACAGGGACGATCCGGGTTTGCCTTTGGAGCGGCACTCGATCTGGCTGGCGGACCACACTCCTTTCGATTGTCGCAGGCCGTAGTAGATGAACTCCTTGACGATTCCCGAGAGCCTGACGGTCTTCTCCACCTTCACAGGATAATCGGTGGCCTGGTCGAGCCAAGTGGTGACGGCGGAGTAATGGGTGCGATCGGCCGGGCCGGGGGTGCTGCGGAGGACGGAGCAGGTGCGGGCCCCATACCTGGTCTGCTCGACGAGGGATTGGTTCCGCCAGAGGAATTGATTCTCCATCAGATCCTCATAGGCGAAGTCCGTTTCGAGTATGTTACCGGCCCAGCTTTCAAAATCCAATTCCCGGGGCGCGGGATCGCCGGCATGGCCCAGGCGGATGGCGCTGGAGCCGGCGCGGCTTTCGAGCAAGAGGCGGACGCGCGCAGGGGCGGGGTCAGTGACTTCGCAGAAGAGCTTGAGGATGCCAGAGAAGGCGCGGGCGCGCAGCGAGAGCTGATAGCTTTTGCGCTGTCCCGAAGGCAGAACCGCGACCAGGCGCCCGCTGGCCCGGAAATCGGTGGCGTCGCGAATGGCGCGCACGCGGGCCAGAAGCGCGGGCAGCGAGCCGGCTTTGGGAGCCTGCGCCAGCAATAACGGGCAGAGCAGAGCGAAGGACGCGAGTGCGTTGGGCAGCCGCATGAACTACTGAGACCAGATGCGCCCGTCGCGAATGTGAATGTTGCGCTGAGCGGCGCGGGCGATCTCCTGCTCATGGGTGACCACAATCAGAGTCATGTTGCGCCGCGCCTGGATGCCGGCCAGGAGGGCCATGATTCTGGCTGAATTCTCGCTATCGAGATTGCCGGTGGGCTCGTCGGCGAGCAGGATCTCGGGATCGTTGGCCAAGCTGCGGGCGATGGCGACGCGCTGG
>JBEKHU010000374.1:0-4530 GCA_050012115.1 Bryobacteraceae bacterium
GTATGCCTGCGGAGTTTTGGAGCATCGAAACATTACTTCGTACCCCGTGCAACTGTGGGCGGAAAGGGAACTTCTCAGACGCAACTCCACCTCCTCATAGACCTTGCCGTCCTGGTCCGGGTTCACCAGGTGGACTGTGGCCTGGACGGTCTGGTTCGGGCCCCAGGTACCCTTCAGCAGGGCTGTGGAATCATCATATTTCCGCGGCGCGGGTCTTGCCCCGCCGATTTCGGTCCCAAAGGCGAAGCCCGGAGTTGCCCGGACGTCAGTCCAATCCAGACCGTCCTTCAGACCGTTGGACCATTTGCCTCCTTCCGAGAGGGGATTCTCGGTCTGCGCGAAGTGCGTGCTGTAAGGCCCGTGCGTTCCCGCGGGAGGGGTGGCGGCCGGCAACGCGTTCTCACTGCGCGTTTCCCGCGGCCACAGCAGCGGCACGACAACCAGCGCGACCGCTGATGACCCGGCCAGAAGCCTGCCTTTCCAATTCCGGAGTTCCATGTGCAAGTGGTAAGACATACGTCCTCTCGCCGCAAGATTTCATGTTCTCGTTCATCCTGTCAAGCTGGCCCATGAGAAAAAGCGCCGCGCCTCCGCTCCGGCAGCAGCAGCTTGGACGGCAAGTGGCGGCTCCGGCAAATGGGCCACAACCTGGAAAGGGGGCGTCCTGGTATGTCGTGCCGGGCTCCGTGCAACGCTGATCCGATCCCCGCGCGCCTCCATCGCCCGGCATAGGCGGGCGTCCTCAAACCACAAATGGTGCGGCGGGGGCAAAACCGAAAGGGTGTTTCGACATTTCTTGCAAGTGATTGATTCTAATAGATGAAGATCGCAACCCCTTGCGATTTTACCGTTTGGCGGCAGCCGCCGCCCGCTCGCCAGACGAGGTCCCTTCCGGCTTCCTGGTGAGGGGCTGATCGACGACTGAAATAGACCCGTGGCGCGCTGCGCCGGGGCCGGCGCGCCCGTCAGTGCCGGACCGTCAGAACGGTCTTGCCCTCCATCTCCTTACCGTCGCGCCGCCACTTTACCAGCACCTCGTCGCCTGGCTTGTGCATCCGCAGCGCCTGGCTGAAGTCGTAGAGATTCTTGATCGGCGTGCCGGCGAACTCGTACATGATGTCGCCCGCTTTCATGCCCGCCTTGGCCGCCGGCCCGCCGTCGCGCACGTCGGCCAGCCGGAAGCCGCCGGCCACCTCGCTCATGTCGGGCACGCTGCCGAAGTAGACCCCGTAGCCCGAGCTGCTGGCCGAGGCGGTGGCCATCGGCGACGGCGCGGCGGTGCGCACGAACTGCGGCCGCGCGGGCGTGTCGGCCAGGTCTTTGGCCGTGGCGGCGACCAGCTCGAGCAGCTCGGCGGCGTGCTCGGCGTCGATCTTGTCGGGCGTATCGCCGGGCTTGTGGTAGTCGGCGTGGAGTCCGGAGAAGAAGAACAGCACCGGCACGCGGGCCACGGTGAACGACTGGTGGTCGCTCGAGCCGTAGCCGCCCTGCTCGGTCAGGTCGAGTTTCAGCTTGGGAAAACGCGGGCTCTCCGCGTCGAGCAGCGCCTTCAGCGTCGTGCCCGTGGCCGTGCCGCCCACGAACACCTTGCCGTCGCGGATGCGGCCGATCATGTCCATGTTGATCATCGCCACGGCCCGGTCGAGCGGCAGCAGGGGATGGGCGACGTAGGCCGAGGAGCCGAGCAGGCCCATCTCCTCACCCGAGAAGTTCAGGAACAGGAGCCCGCGTTTCGGCTTGGGGCGGCTGGCGAAGTAGCGCGCCAGCTCGATCACGCCGGCCGTGCCGGAGGCGTTGTCGTCGGCCCCGGGATGGATCGCCTTGCCCGCCATATCGGGCGCCATCGAAGCGAACGTGCCCATCCCCAGGTGGTCGAAGTGCGCGCCGAGGATGACGTACTCATTGCTCTCGCCGGCCAGGTAGGCCGCCACGTTGGGCACCATCTTCGATTCGCGCCGCACGTCGATGGAGGCCTCCACGGCGAGGTCCGCCGGGAAAGCGAAGCTGGCCGGCTTGAGGTCCTTGTCGACGGAGGCGATCCACGTTTTCAGGTCCTTGCCGGCGGCCGCGAACCACTCGTTGGCCACACTCACGCGGACCTGGACGAAGGCGATCTCGCGGTAGCCCGGGCCGACCAGCGACGAGAAGCGGTCGAGTTCATCCGGGTCGGTATGGTTGGGCAGGTCGTTGATGAAAATGACCGCTTTGGCGCCATGGTACTTGGCGTTGACGGCCTTGTTGTCGAGCTGCGAATGGCGCGTGAGCACCTTGCCGGCGAAGACGCTCTTGTCGTCGAACTCCTGCGGCTCGTGTCGCAGCACCACCACGACTTTGTCTTTCACGTCCAGCCCGGCGTAGTCGTCGTAGCCGTACTCGGGCGCGCTGATGCCGTAGCCGGCAAAGACCAGCGGCCCGGAGAAGGCCCCGTTGGCCGAGAAATTGAAAGGCCGGAAATCCCCGCCCAGCGTGGCCGGATGGCGCTCGGCGCCGCGGCTCCAGGCCAGGCGGTTGTCCGCGCCGAGGCTCGCGTTGACGGTCACTTCATAGCGCTGGATGTAGTCCGTGCCGGCGGCGGGCGGGATGCCCAGCTCCTGGTACTGTTTGACCAGCCATTGGGCCGCGGTCTCGAGCTCGGGCGAGCCGGTCATCCGCCCCTTCATCTCGGGCGAGGCCAGGAAGGTCACTGTCTCGCGGTAGTGCGCGGCGGAGATGGAGTAAAGTTCCGCCGCCAGGCAGGCGGCGGCGAGGACCAGCGCGGCGAATACAGCGGCGGTCCGGCGGAGGGCCGGCAATCTCAGCATCACGACAAATCTCCCTTTCCAGGCGTGGTCCGGAGGTCAGCCGGCAGCGATCGGCCGGGGCGCCGGGCGGTTACTTTTTGACCGCGGCGCCCGGCGGGCCGGGCAGGCTCACCTGGCAGCACTCCTCAGCCTCCGCGCCGGTCTTCTTGGCGTAGTCGAGCTCGGCGTCGATGTAATATTTCAGCGTCTCCCAGGGGATGTTGCCGGCCAGCGGGCGGCCGTTGATGAAGATGCTGGGGGTCTGGTTGACGCCCAGCGCACGGGCCTCGGCCATGACGTGGTTCACGTCGGCATCGGTGGCTTTTGTGTCGATGCAGGCGCCCAGCTGGATGGTATCGAGGCCCTTGGTGGCGGCCCATTCGAGGACCTTGGTCTTCAGGTTGTCGACGGTGATGGAGTCCTGGGCGCCGAAGACGAAGTCGTGATAATCCCAGAAGGTTTGCGCGTCCTGGCGGTAGACGCAGCGGCCGGCGATGGCCGCGGCCCGGGCCCAGGGATGGATGGCTTCGAGCGGGAACTCCTTGAGGTACAGTCGGATGTCGCTGGGATAGGTCTTCACCAGGTTGTCGCGCAGGCTCTTGGCCTCCTCGCGGCAGTGCGGGCACTGGTAGTCGGTGAAGACCACGATCACGACCTTGGCCCCGGGCGTGCCGAGGCTGGGCGAGAGGTCGGTTTTGAGCTTCTTCACCTGCTCGTCGAAGGGACTCAGGGTGATGTCGTAGATGGCGCCGCGGACGATCTTCCGGCCGTCGTCGGAGACGTACAAGACCTCATCGAGGGAGGACTTCTGATACGTGCCGGTCACGGTGATCTTCTTGAAGCCACGGATGGGCGCCGGCTCGGGGTCGCCGACGGAGATCTGAACCTGCGGATTCCACAGCAGCAGGTGGCGGACGTAAGCCTCCAGAGTCGGCTTATCGAGCGCCGATTTGTGGTCCGTCTTCGCAGGGGCCGGCTTGCGGGCGGGGGCGGGTGCCTGAGCAAGGGCAACCAGCAGCGCAGTGCCGGCGATCAGGGCCAGACGGGAAAATGTCATGTTCTTCATTGTACTGGGCTGGTGGCACGGGGCCGCAAGCGGGGGCGGGTCCGGAGTCGCAATTTCCAGCCGGAAAAGGGCGCTAATGGCCGCCGCCCTCGAGGCTGACTTTACCGGCGAAGTGGCGGTAGAGGAAGACGAAATACGCGGCGGCGAGCAGGATGCCGGGCACAAACCACATCAGGCCGATCCGGAGGCCGAATTCGGGCGCCGAGGCGTTGGTGATGGTCAGGCTGAAGCGCGGGTCGGAATTGGCCGGCAGGACATTGGGGAAAACGCCGAAGACGACGCTGGTCAGCATGCCGACGATGTACAGGCAGGAGGCCAGGAACGCCTTGCCCTCAGCGGCGCGCAGGAGGAAGAACAGCATGCCCGCCAGGCCAGCCAGGGCGAGCGCCGGGAAGACGACGCCGGCGGGCATCGAGGAGAAGCTGCGGGCGAGGCTGGGCTGCAGGGCGAAGCTCAGGGCGGTGACTACGAGGGTCAGGGCGGCGACCAGAAGCCAGGCGAGGCGGGCCACGCGGCGGGCGCGCGCCTGGAGCTCGCCGGCGGTCTTGAGGTTGATCCACAGGGCGCCGTGGAGGGTGAGGGTGAAGAAGGCGAAGAGGCCGACCAGGACGGTGTACCAGTCGAGAATGCCGGCATTGGGACCGGGCTGGAAGTTGGTCCAGAGGGGCAGGAAGAATTCGTGGT
>JBEKHU010000375.1:0-4529 GCA_050012115.1 Bryobacteraceae bacterium
ATTTTTATTGAATTCACAGGCGCTGTATTGAGGGCTACACCGGGCGTGCCGGCAATTGTTTCCAATGCGCCAACTGTGTAGTGTGGCTTCCGCCGGGCGATCAATAGCGGCGCAGCCAGGGAGACGCAGCCCAAGGCTCAATTAAGGTTCAGCGTGGTAGATTGGGGCGTCATGGGCGCACTGCATCGGACAGGGCTGGAAATGGGCGTCTTCGCGCTGCTGATCGCGGTCTCGGCAGCGCTCTTCATCGGGCAGATGAAGAGGGTTCTGGCGATCATTCTGGGGTCGAAGCCGGATGCGGGTTTCCATTGGGTGCCGCTTGGCCGGCGGGCCTTGGACGTTGTGTGGGAAGTGGTCTGCCAGGCGAAGGTGATCCGTCACCGGCCGCTGGTTGGCCTGGCGCACGCATTCGTGTTCTGGGGTTTCTGCGCCTTCGCCGTGGTGACGATCAACCACGTTGCGATGGGATTTGGCGTGCAGTGGATCGATCCCAAGAAGGGCGTGTTCGGGCCGGTGTATTTCGACCTGGCGGCGCTTTTCGCCGGGGCCGTGGCTTTTTCGATCAGCGTATTGGCCATCCGCCGGTTTGTCCTGCGCCCCAAATGGCTGGGGGAAAAGTTGAGCCTGGGATCGGGGTTGGTGGCACTGCTGATCCTCATCCTGATGGGCACTTACCTGGCCGATTACCGTCTGGGGCTGGATCCGGCGAGCGGCGCGGGCCGGCTGGTGTGGTGGCTGCACACGGCCGCGTTGCTGATGTTCCTGCCGGTCATTCCGCGCACGAAACACCTGCACCTGCTGTTTGCGCCGGTCACGATCTTTCTCTCGCGCGGCGGGTTTTCGCGGATCCCGCCGCTCGAAGGGGAGGAGGACTTCGGCCTGGTCACGGGGGCGGACGCCACGCGGCTGGTGGCGCTGCAGGCGTTTTCGTGCGTGGAATGCGGCCGCTGCCAGGAACACTGTCCCGCGCAGAACACGGGCAAGGTTCTGAATCCGAAAGAAATAGCACTGGGCTTCCGGTCCTATCTCAAGGCCCACGGAGCGGGTGGGGACGAGCCGCTGCTGGGCCAGTATCTGTCAGAGGAAGCGGTCTTCCAGTGCACGACCTGCGGCGCCTGCGAGTACCAATGCCCGGTGGGCATCGAGCACCTGCCGCTGATCGTGGGCCTGCGGCGCGGCGCGGTGAACACGGGCCAGTGGGAGGACGCGCGCGGCGGCGAGTTGTTCCTGCGACTCGAGCGCAACGGCAACCCGCTGGGCATGGCGACTCTGGAACGCGATAAGTTCATCCGCAGGGCGGAGCTGCCGCTGTACGACGGGACGCAGGAGTACCTGCTGTGGCTGGGCTGCATGGGCGCGTACGATCCCGCGGGGCGCGAAATCGTGCTGTCGCTGGTGACAGTGATGCGCTACCTCGGAGTGAGCTGCGGCGTATTGAAGAAGGAGAAATGCACGGGCGACGCCGCGCGACGCCTCGGAAACGACCTGGCGTTTCAGCAACTGGCGGAGTTCAATATCGGGCAATTGAAGGCGGTGCAGGCCAAAAAGCTGATCTCCATTTGCCCGCATTGCGTGCGCACCATCGGCGAGGATTGGAAGCAGGCCGGGGCGTGTTTCGAGATCGAACACCACTCGGTCTTGCTGGCACGCCACAACGCGAAGCTGCCCGAACCCGGCGCGCGAGAGAGAACCGTGTACCACGACCCGTGCTACCTGGGCCGATATCTGGGGACGTACGATGAGCCGCGGGCGGTGATTGCGGGCGCGGCACAACCGATCGAAGCGGCGCGGAGGAGAGAGCGCAGCTTCTGCTGTGGCGCGGGCGGGGGATTGGCGTTTCTGGGCGAAGAGAAGGGCACTCGCGTGGGCCACGAGCGGGCAGTGGAACTGGCCGCCACGGAGACGGGGACGGTGGCCGCGGCCTGCCCGTTCTGCAACACGATGCTGCGCGATGCGCTGGCGGCCGTCAGGCCCCTGGATGCACCACAGGTCCTGGATATCGCACAACTGGCCGCCTCGCGATTGTCCCGGACGCCGGGTCCGAGGATTGACAATTCAAAGTGAGGAGAGGGGCGGGCGCGATTCTCCGCCTGGCGGGGGCGAGGAAGGCTCAGCGCGGTTGAGCCGAGGCTGGGGGTTCAGAGCGTCCAGAAGCAGGGATGGGCGCGGTGTCGATGGCGGGCCGAGACTTCGGCTTCAGCAATGGCCGCCGATCGTAAAACTGAAGGCGGCAATGGGAACAGTACAGCAGCGGGGCCGCAAGGAACTTCTGAAGAAGACTGAGAGGATTGCGAAACAGGCGATCGACAGGATCCAGGGAGCGCTGAACGCGCAACCCCGTGTTGCCGCACTCCGGGCAGCGCGCGACCGCTGAGAGCATGGGGAAGTGCTCTGAATACGATTCCAGATCCCGGCAGTGGCACTTCTCACACTCGTAGATGGCCGCGTAGCGCAGCCGCTCGGCGAACGAGCGATGCCGCCGGTGGAAGTGGTTGCTCTTACAAACGGGGCAATGCATCGGTTTCTATCGCGGGTGCGCTCATCGGGCAAACAAAGTCGTACGTCGGACGGGTCAAAGGGCTGATATCTCCCTAAGAGATAGGCTCATTCGGTTTCTCCGCAGTGTCAAGATTCGACAGCCTGCCAGTGTGGGAAGGGCGGCGGGTTGCGCAAGGGCGCAAGCTGGAGCGGGGGTGGCACTGTGGCGGGCGCGGCACTGCCGCCGAATTGCGCCGGAAGCAGCAGGGAGTGCGCCGATGCGTGATTCGGCCGCGAGTCGCATTGCCCGGGATGTTACTCCTTTGATACACTAAAGCTCGTTTGGCATTGTGTCGTCCGGCCGCATTCGGGCCCGTAGCTCAACTGGCAGAGCAACTGACTCTTAATCAGTAGGTTGAAGGTTCGATTCCTTCCGGGCTCACCATTCAAATCAATCAGTTATAGACAAAAAGACTGCGAGTTGGTCACTCGCTCTGTCTTGGTTTGGCTGTAATACAGGCCCAATACAGGTGGAGACGTAAGAAGAACATCTGGCCAAGTGGTTGGGTAATCGGCTCCGTGGAACACGCCGAGCTACGGCTCAGAGGCTGTCTGCTGTGACCCAAACGATACCGCACGCCTTCAGGTTGGTCCGTCTTCTGGCGTGGCCTCAGTCCCCAGTCGTCCGGGTGAACACGCCAATGCCAGCCTCGGCCCGACTTCTGATCGCTTCTCCACAGTCGGCCAGCAGCAGCTTCCGCATCGCTTCCGCCAGCGGCTCGAGCGCCGGCCGGGGTACAACCACGAGCCGCCACGGTATCTCAGCTTGGCGGTCCTTCCCCGCGTACTCTACAAACAGCAGCGCGCCGTCTGTTTTTAAGATTGTTTTTCCAGCACGACAGACCTGTCGTGCTGCAGGACGCCACATCTGTCGTCCTGTCCTTTTGACCTGTGGCTGTATCTTCTGCTGGCAAGTCGGCATGGAACAACTGGAACGGCTTTCCCACAACCCTACACAGAGCAGTTCCTTCTTGTAGAGGGTTGTGTGTTGGTTGTTCGGTTTGTTCCATGCCTCGGGCGGCCACACCAGGGGACGCCAAGGCCGGGTGCCAGAGGAACTCGTACAGGTTCGACTTGTTGAACCCGCGCTGGTGTGCGCGGAGGAAGCGAGCGGAAACGAGCTCGGCCAGGTAGCGCTGGACCGGGAGCTCGGAGAAACCAAGGTCCGCCGCCAGCGTGGACAGCGGCGGGAAGCACTGGCCCCTGGTTCCGGCGTAGTGTGCCAGCCGTGCCCACAGGAGCTTGGCACCGTTGGAGACCAAGCGACAGGCGAGCAAGGAGTCGGGGACGAAGACGCCGGAGTTGAAAACCCGGCGTGGGATGAAAACCTGGCCGACCTGGAGAGCAGAAGCCGGTTGGCTCTTGCCGCTCGGCGAACTTGGGGATACACTTTGGTTGTGTCCGTCGCGCATTGGCGGATGCATAGCGAGAGCCTTTCAGAGACCCGCCGGTGCAACGGCGGGTCTCGGCGTTTTCAGGATTAGAGCATAGAGCTGGCGCTGAGTGTAGTCCTCTTACTCAGGAATCGATTAACAATGCCCAACATGAAGACAGAGCAGGCCAAGAGCGGCATCTGCGTCCTTGTCGTGGACGACGAATCAGAGATGCGGGGCATCTGTTCCAGGGTGTTGCGAGCGGCTGGATTCTGGGTCGAGGAGGCGAACTGTGTGGCTGAGGCGCTTACGATTCTGGAGGCTTACGAAGTCGAGATCGTGCTAAGCGACGTCTGTATGCCGGAGGTCGATGGCTTGCGGCTGTTGCATATGGTGAAGGAGTATTATCCGGCCGTCAGTGTCGTGATGATGACTGGCTATGCCACCATCGCGAACGCCGTCGAGGCGATGCGGATGGGTGCCAGCGACTACCTGACCAAACCGGTTACGCCGGAGGATCTGATTTGCAGGCTGTCGCGTCTGGTGGAACGGCGCAGCATGGAGATCGAGAACCGCGCGTATCGGGCTCAATTAGGCGGCCTTACGGGCGTCGGGAGG